>NZ_JBFUCB010000780.1:0-2458 GCF_056405435.1 Rhizobacter sp. P1_G5
GGTCTTCGACGGCAGGTTGACGCCCTTGAACAGCGTGTAGCCGGCGCGCTGCCAGGCCGGCGCGCCGCCGTCGAGCAGGCGCACGTCGATGTAGCCGAGCGCTGCCAGCCGCACCGCCGCACGCTGCGCAATGCCGTCGCCATCGTCCAGCAGCACCACCGGCGTCGTGCGCCGCGGCACCAGCCGGGGCGCGTCGATCTCCAGCCGGCTGTACGGCACGCTGACCGCGAAGAACGGATGGCCCTCGCCATACACGCCGTGCTCGCGCACGTCGAGCAGTGCGATCTCGCCGCCGTCCTTCAGCCACTGCTTCAGCGTGGCGGCATCGATCGTGCGGCTCATGTTGCAACCCTCCGTGCCACCGCAAGCGCCTGCGCGAGGTCATCGACCAGGTCGCGCGGATCCTCCAGCCCGACGTGCAGCCGCACCAGCGGCCCGCGCGGCTGCGCGAGGCCGGTCCACAGGCTGTGCTCGGCCAGCCGTTCCGGCGCGACCAGCAGCGCGAGGCTCTCGTAGCCGCCCCACGACGCGCCGATGCGAAACACCTGCAGCGCATCGACCAACGCCTGGCCGGCCCGCGGATCGGTGTCTCCCAGCTCGAACGACAGCAGCCCGTTCGCGCCGCTGAAATCGCGCCGCCACAGCGCATGCCCGGGATCGTCCTGCAGCGCCGGGAAGAACACCCGCGCCACCTGCGGCTGCGCCTGCAACCAGCGCGCCACCTCGACCGCATGCCGCTCGTGCTGCGCCAGCCGCACCGGCAGCGTGCGCAGCCCGCGCAGCGCGAGCCAGGCATCGTCGGCACCGATCGTCAACCCCAGCGATTCATGCGTCTGCACCAGGCGCCGCACCAGCTCGGCGCCGTTCGCCACCACGGTGCCCAGCATCAGGTCCGAATGCCCGCCGATGTACTTGGTGCCGGCCTGCAGCGAGATGTCGGCACCGAGGTCGAGCGGCCGGTGCAGCCAGCCCGCGCCCCAGGTGTTGTCGACCGCGACGGTCACGCCGCGTGCATGCGCCACCGCGGCCAGCGCCGGCAGGTCGAGCACCTCGTTCAGCAGCGAGCCCGGCGATTCGAGGTACAGCAGCCGCGTCTCGGGGCGGATGCGCGCGGCCAGGTCGTCGCGTGCCGGCGAGAAGTACTCCAGCGTGATGCCGAGCCGGCGCAACAGCTGCGCATCGACACGGCGCAGCGGACTGTAGACGCTGTCGCAGACCAGCGCGTGGTCGCCCGGCGACAGCACCGCCAGCAGCACCAGCGTGATCGCGGCCAGGCCCGATGGCGCGAGCAGCGCGCGCTCGCCGCCTTCGAGCTCGCGCAGCGCGGCCTCGAGCGCGCGGTGCGTGTCGAGCCCGTGGATGCCGTACGAGGCCACGTCCTCGCCGGCCGAGCGGCGCAGCAGCAGGTCCTCGCGCACCGCCATGCTCTCGAAGCGCAGCGTGCTCGCACGCACCACCGGCGTGTTGATCGGGCCGGTGCCGCCCGCCAGCGGCGGCGCGCCGGCGTGCAGCAGACGGGTTGACGGTTGCGCTGCCGGGTCCGTCATGCCACCACCTTGCTCGGCTTCATCTGCGTCGCGTTGTAGTTGGTGACCGCGCCGGTCGCCAGGTCGAAACCGACGCGGCCGGTCAGCGTCTCCAGCGGGCGGCCGTACAAGTGGAAGTGCAGCGTGGGCCGCGTGCCGCCGACGTGGATGCTGTGGATGTCCTGCGCAAGGAACTGGATCGATTGCCCGGGTTTCACGGTGAACTCGCGGTCGAGCACCAGCTGCGCGCGCGCCGGGTCGCGGCCGTCGTCGGTGCGGCGGTACAGCCGGTTCACCTCGTCGCCTTCGATCGCGACGATCACCGCCCAGGTGTCGTGGTTGTGCGGCACCGTGGTCTTGCCCGGGTTGATCGAGTTCAGGTAGAGCGCGATGTCGTCGTCGCCGTCGGCCGGGTTCAGGCGGTAGCGGGTCGATGCGCCGACGCCTTCGGATTCGGCCGGCGGCGGGAAGGTGGCGCTCGGGAACAGCTCGGGGCGCTGCGCGAGGCCGTCGAGCAGCGCGGCGATGCGCGCGAGCGCGGCGCGGTCGGGGGCGCCGGTGGCGAGTTCGCTGCGCACCGCGGTCAATGTCGTGCGCACGGCTTCGGCGCGGCGGGATTCGGGAGTGGCCTGGCTCATGAGAGTGCCTTTCGGTCGTCGTGATCGGGATGCAAGGGCGAGGCACGCGGCGATGTGCGTGGTGAAAATTGCAGCGCCTTCTCCTGCGGCGCGATCTGCAGCCCGCGCTCGTAGGCGCGGCGCACGGCAGGCCGCGCGGCGATGCGGCGCTGCCAGCGCTGCAAGTTCGGGAAATCGCTCAGCTGCAGGTGGTGGCGCAGCGGCTGGATCCACGGGAACACCGCGATGTCGGCGATCGAGTAGCTGTCGGCCAGGTGCTCGCGGCCCTGCAGCCGGTCGTCGAGCGTGCGGTAC
>NZ_JBFUCB010000781.1:0-2451 GCF_056405435.1 Rhizobacter sp. P1_G5
GACGACAGCGACCTCAAAACCTTCATCAACACCACGCGCGGCGAGACTTACGAGCAGGAACTGGAGAAGACCGACGCCAGCCAGCTCGCGCTGCGGGGCAAGCACGGCCACCCGCTGCGCACCGTGCCGCGCGGCGCGGTGAAGCTCGCGATCGGCGTCGACGTGCAGGGCGACCGCTGGGAACTGGTGGTGTGGGGGTTCGGGCGCGGCGAGGAGATGTGGGTGGTCGATGACCTGGTCATCTACGGCAACCCTGCCGACCAGCGCGAATGGGATCTGTAGCTGGATCCGGCGATCAAGGCGACCTACCGGCACGTGTGTGGCGTCGAGATGTCGGCCGACGCGGTGGCGATCGACACAGGCGGCCACTTCACCCACCAGTGCTACGTGTTCGTGCGCAACCGGCCGAACCAGAACCTGTACGCGGTGAAGGGCGAGACGCGGCTGGGCCGGCCGATCAAGAGCGCCAGCGTTCTGGTCGACGTGAACGAGCGCGGCAAGACGATCCGCAAGGGCGTGCGGCTGTGGCACTTAGGCACCGACACCGCCAAGGACTTGCTCTACGGCCGCCTGCAGGTCAGCCAGCCCGGGCCGGGCTACGTGCACTTCGCGCGCGAGCTGACTGCCGAGTTTTACGACCAGCTCACGGCCGAGAGTCGGATGCTCGTCAAGACCGGCCGCGGCGAGGAGCACCGCTGGCTGAAGCCGGCGGGCAAGCGCAACGAGAAGCTGGACTGCACGGTCTACGCGCTGTTCTGCGCGCAGATGCTGGGCCTGCACGCGCTCAGCGACAAGCTGTGGGCGCGGCTTGAAGCCGGGCTGGAGCCTGACCTGTTCGCTGGCGGCGGGGCCGCAGCGCCGACCTCGGGCAGCGATCCGGCGCCAGTGCAGACGTCTCCACAACCGAGCGCGGTGGCTGCGGCGCCTCCGCCAGCTCCACCACCTGCAGCACGACCACCCGTCGTCCACCCCGTTGTCCCGAATTCTTTCATCGTCAGCGATTCTTGGAGCAGCCGCCTGTGAGCCAACCCCTCTTCCAGCCCCAGCAGCAACCCCACCCCGATGCCCACGAGATCAAAGCCGACGCCGCCACGCAGTGGGTGTTCGACATGACCGAGATCCTGCGCGATGACCTGGCGTTTCAGGAACCGTGGGCCAGTGCGATTGCGCACGAGATCGTCCAGGGCATGCGCACGAGGTTTGGGGGCGACGATGTCTACGTGCCGGCGCCGGACAAGTCGGCGCGCGATGAGCGCGTGCGGGAGATGTTCAACGGCCGGAATATCAAAGAGCTGATGCAGCTGTTCGGACTGGCGCGCTCGACGGTCTATCGGATTGTCGGCCAGCGGGGGGGCGGCCATGAGTTGAGGCGGGCAGCAGGTGCTGACAAGTGATGCGGCGGGGGAAGCAGGCATTGCTTGCTACGGTCACCAATCGAACTGGACCTCGGCTCCGCACAGATGGGTGCCGTCCGGCGCGCTGATGCTCAGGTTCAGGGTGTTCGCTGCGGGTGATCGCTACGTGTCAGAGCGGTCGCCGGGCCGCCCGATTGAACTGAGCCCCCTGCAGGGCAGGGATGCCTCTGACCAAACGACTGCTCGTGCGAGCAGCGATGCGGCGCTGTCGATCCAAAGCAGCCATGTCGCCATGGCAGACGTGGTCGCCGAAACGCACCTGCCGGGACCTGAACCGCCATAGGGACGACGCTCCTTGGCAGCGTTTGCGAATGGGTCTCGGCGACCGCCTTGTCCAAGGCAGCGAGCGTTTCGCCAAGCGGTCAACAGGAGCGATGTGCGAGCGCGCCGGGCGCGATCAAGGCGTGGTTTTGCTGGTGCAGAACGCGCTGTCCCGCGCGCCGCCACCGGCGTCGATGCGCGCCTTGAGGTCCGCCGCCAAATCGTGGTCGGGATCCTGATCGAGAACTACGTCGAGGACATGCAGCGCTTCGCTCCGGCGATGTTCTTCGGCGGCGCGCGACGCGAGGTCGAGCATCTGCGTCATCCACGCACTCTCGTCCACGGCCTGGGCGTGCCCCTCTGCGATGCCGGCATGCAGCCGAAGCAGCCGTGCGGCCAGCCGCCGGCCGAGTGCCGCCGGCGACCGGTCGTGCATGCTCCCCTCGGTCCGAGACGCAGGTGACATCAACACGTACTCCAGCGTCAACGTTTCGTCGCGGCGCGCCAGCCGGGCGAACAGGACGTGCGCGCCGGGGCTGCGGATGCCAATCGCGGCCGCAATTGCTGCTGGCGTCGGGGCCTGGGTGGCATCGATGCCGGCCTGCACCTCAGCGGCGGACATGCGCTTCAGCATCGAGTGAACAGCGAAGGTGTAGCCGAGAACTTCCAGGGGATACCCGAGATCTCGATCCGCGACGCCGACGCCCGGGTTTCCGCTCGGTAGCGGCACGACAGCCAGCGGACGCTCCGGGATCGCCTGCAGGTCCGACAGGAG
>NZ_JBFUCB010000782.1:0-2419 GCF_056405435.1 Rhizobacter sp. P1_G5
GATGACGCTCGCGCAACGCATGATCGTGATGAACGCCGGCCACATGGAGCAGATCGGCACGCCGGAAGAGGTCTACGCCCGCCCGGCCACCACCTTCGTCGCGAGCTTCATCGGCTCGCCGCCGATGAACCTGCTGACCGGCCGCGCCCAGGGCGCGAGCTTCACGTTCGGCGGCGTGGACCTGCCCCTGCCCCACGCGGCGCCGCGCGACGGCGAGCTGATCCTCGGCGTGCGCCCGGAGCACCTGGGCCATGCGAGCGTCGCGCACGACGGCGGCTGGCCGCTGGCGATCGAGATGGTCGAGATGCTGGGCGCCGAGCGCCTGGTGCACGGCCGCATCGCCGACCATGGCTTCACGCTGCGCATCGACCGCACGCTGGTGCCGCCGGCCCCTGGCAGCACGCTGCACCTGAAGCCGTCGGCCGAGCACCTGCACTGGTTCGATGCGGCAAGCGGCAAGCGGGTCGCTGCATGACCACCTGGCCGTACCCACTGTGGGTCGCGCACCGTGGTGCGGGCCTGCTGGCACCTGAGAACACTCTGGCCGCATTCCGCGTCGGGGCCGGCCACGGCTACCGCGCGTTCGAATGCGACGTGAAGTTGAGCGCCGACGGCGTGCCCTTCCTGCTGCACGACGCGACGCTGCAGCGCACGACGCCGGAGCGCGGCCTGGCCTCGGATCGCAGCTGGGCCGAGCTGTCGCGGCTGGACGCCGGCGGTTGGCACAGCCGCGGCTTCGCCGGCGAGCCGATCCCGAGCTTCGAGGCGATCGCCCGCTACTGCCTGCGCAACGGCTTCGCGCTGAACATCGAGATCAAGCCGACGCCGGGCGACGAGGCCGAGACCGGCCGCGTCGTCGCGCGCGAAGCGGCCCGGCTGTGGGCCGGCGAGGCGGTGCAGCCGCTGCTCAGCTCGTTCAAGCCGGATGCGCTGGCGGCCGCCCGCGACAGCGCGCCGGCCCTGCCGCGGGCGCTGCTGCTCGACAGCCTGCGCAGCGGCTGGCTGGAAGAAGCGCAATCGCTCGGCTGCGTCGCCGTGGTCACGCACTACGGGCTGATCGACAAGGCGGTGCTGGCCCGCGTGCACGGCGCCGGCCTGCGCGCGCTGGTCTACACCGTGAACGACCCGGCCGAGGCGCGCCGGCTGACGGGGCTCGGCATCGACGGCATCATCACCGACGCGGTGAACCGCTTCTCACCCGGCAGCGCGATCCACGACTGACGGGAAACCGCGCCCGGGTGACAACCCGGGCTCAACCCCCATTTGTTCGCTTGTCACCTCCCCAAAGAGCGGTGGTGGCCAAAGGCGCGTGCGGGGAGGCTGTGGAGCGCCAATAGGGACGGGGCGCCGGAGCTGGCTGGTTTCATGGCCCGCGTGCGCAGCACGCTTCGTGCACTGACTGTCGCCCACTGTTTGACCACAACGAACGAAGTGAGTGGCGGGAGTTTGGGCGACGGGCCATGAAACCAGTCAGCGCAGGGCAGTCATCGCCCCCTGGGGCGATGACCGACCCGGCCGGCGAGCCACAGCCTCYCCGCACGCGCCTTCCGCGCCACGTCACTCCGCCGCCGGCCGCACGTCCGCCTCCGCCCCCATCCAGTCCTCGACGTTCTCCAGCTTCGGCAGCTCGCGCACGTTGCGGATGACCGGATGGCGCCCCGCCACCGCGGCCACCAGCAGCGCAAAGGCGCCGGCGAACACCAGCGAGGCGCGCAGCCCGACGTGCTCGCCCAGCCAGCCGCCGAGCAGTGCACCCGGCCCGGCCGGGATCAGGATCAGCCAGCGCATCGTCGCCGTCATGCGGCCGAGCAGCGGCTCCGGCGTCACCGCCTGCCGCAGCGCGAGGAAGTTGATGAAGATCAGCACCGCGCCGGCCGAGAAGCACAGCAGCATCGCCGCGAAGGCCGCCACGCCCCAGGAGTTGGCCGGCGCCGCCGCCAGCACCAGCCAGCCGACGCCGCAGATCACGAAGCCCAGCACCAGGCACGGCCCCGGCCCGTAGCGCCGGCTGATGCGGTTGCCGTACACGCTCGCGAGGATGGTGCCGCCGCCCATGCCCATGTAGCTGAGGCCGATCGCCTGCTCGCCCAGGCCCAGCGTGCGGGTCGCGAACAGGATCTGCACCACCAGCGCCGCGTGGTGGCACATCTGCCACAGGCCCACCGCGGTCGCCAGCGCGATCAGCAGGCGCTGGCTGCGCACGAAGCGCACGCCGGCCTGCAGGTCGCGCCAGAAGTGCGCATCGGCGCGCGGGCGGCGGATCTCGACGATGCGGATGCCGCGCAGGATGCCGGCCGACAGCAGCAGCAGCGCCGCATCGACCAGCAGCGCGAGYGGCGCCCCCACCAGCTTGATCAGCGCGCCGGCCAGCCCCGGCCCGGCCACCTCGGCACCCGAGGTGGCGAGCGCGTTCTTCGCG
>NZ_JBFUCB010000783.1:0-2419 GCF_056405435.1 Rhizobacter sp. P1_G5
GCCGGCGCCTGCGACAGGCTGACGCCGACGCTCGCGCTGGCGCCCTCGGCCACGCCCAGCGTGCCCGCGCTCAGCACGATGGCCGGCGTGCCGCCGCTGCCGTCGCCGTCGATGTTCGCGTAGTCGTTGAAGGCCATCGCGATATCGGCCTGCGCCCAGAAGCGGTGGTAGACCCAGTCGGGCGAGGCGCCGCCGGCCAGGTAGGCCTGCAGCTTCGGCCACTGCGGATCCTGCTGGTACTTCGGCCGCAGGCTCAGGAAGGTCGCGTTCGAATCGATGGTCGCACCCTGCGCGTTGGTGCCGCTCCAGCCGGAGGGCACGTAGACGCCCGAGCCGGTTGCCGGGTCGTAGGCGTCGTCGAAGCGCAGGTAGTCGGTGCGCTTCTCGGCGACGGCGATGCCCTTGCTGTCCTGGTAGCGGGTCCAGGCGCGGTCCAGCAGCTCCTTCGCGAGGGTCTTCGCAGCGGCGTTGCCGGATTTCGCGGCGTAGTGGATCAGCGTGCGCGCGAAGGCGGCGGTGGTGCCGATGTCGCTCGTGCGATCGGCCACCGTGACGCGCAGGCTGGCATTCGCGCCCGGCGAGGCGGGGTTCCAGGTGTCGGGCTGGCCGCTCCACTTCAGCGTGCTCGGGATCGCGTAGCTGCCATCGGCGTTCAGCAGCGTCTGCGCCGAGGCCCAGGCCACCCACTTGTCGAGCAGCGCCTTCGCCTTCGCGTCGCCGCTCGCGCGGTAGTACTCGGCCACCCGCTGCATCGACCACACCTGCATGCCGAACCACTCGTTCGACCCCGGGTCGTGGTAGACCGGGTTCTCGTCGTAGGCCATGCCGTAGAAGGTGGCGGTGCCGGCGGGCGGTGCGCCGTAGTTGCCGCCCCAGCTGTTGGTGGCGCCGCCGGCGATCGCGCCGTCGGCCGACTGCAGCCAGCGGTAGAACTCGAGCTGGCGGGCGAGGCTCTTGCCCCAGTCGCCGGCCGCCGTCGGCGAGCCCGGCTTGAAGTCGGCCTGCGTCGACAGCGCCCAGGCCGCGAGCGGGTTCTGGTAGCCGAAGTGGTTGTGGCTGGAGCCGATGCGCCAGGCCCAGCCGGCGCTCGCGTCGGCCGCGCCGCCCCAGGCGTAGTACCAGCTCATCAGGTAGGTCTGGTTGTCGCGCAGGCCGTTCGAATCGGGCAGGCCGGTGCCGGGCGCGCAGGCCTGCGCGCCGACGCAGTTGCCGATCTTCTTGAAGTACTTGTCGAACATCGAGTAGCGCAGGTAGTCGCCCATGCGGGCCGCCTTCTTGACGAGGTCGGCCACGTCGGCGCCCTTGCCCTGCGCCTTCGCCCACACCGAGGCCCAGTAGACGGCCTGGATCGCGCGCGCATCCGCGTCCGGCGCATTGGTGTAGCGCCACTGCTTCGCGTAGCTCTGGTCGCCGATGAACAGGCTCAGGAAGCCCTGCGTGCCGCCGCTGCGGCCCCAGCGGAAGGTGTCGCACGAGGGATGGGGAATCGTCTCCCACACCGATTCCTGCGGCCCGCGCTGGAAGGTGTTGATGTAGGCCGGCTTGGTGGTGCCGTCGCCGCAGCGGCCGTAGCCGTACCAGTTGTCGACGTCGGTCAGCCAGTGCATGCCGTAGATGTCGCGCGTGCCGTAGGCCGTCGCGAGCTCGGTGGCGATCGGGTCCTGCCCCGGCGTCACCGAGTTGTCCAGCGGCGCGGGGTAGTTCTTCGGCAGCGCGAACTCGCCGGCGTAGGTGGCCGGCTTGGCGGGGTTGTAGAAGCTGTTGGTGGGCTGGTCGGCCGTGGGCGGGATGATGGTCCGCTCCATCGTCGCCCAGGCGGCCTTCAACGGTGCCCAGTCGCCGGTGACGCGGCCGTACTGGGCCTCGAGCCAGAGCCAGAAGCTGTAGGCCTCGGAGGTCGTCTCATGGCCGTAGTCCGGCGCCTCGACCATCAGCGTCTCGATCGAGTGGTACGGCACGCCGTCGCTGCTGAAGTAGCCGTTCGCCGGATCCTTGATCTTGTTGTACTGCGTCAGGAAGCGCTGCGTGTACTCGGCATCGGCGGCGCGCGCCGGTGCGGCGAGCGACAAGGCGAGCACGGCGGCGGCAACGGCCGAAAGCATGTGGAATCGGATCTTCATCGAAATGTCTCCTGTTTTGAAAACGTTTTCACGATGGTGAGACTGCGAGTGAGACTGCGACTGAAACTGCGATCAAGCGCACTGCGCCACCGCGGCGCCAGGGCGCAGCGGTGGGTACAACGATTCGCGGAGTGTTCGAGCGCGTCAGGACGGGCTGGGGGTGCCCGGGCGCTCAAGGGTGGCCAATGGCCGGCGGGAGGACTGCAACTGCATCATTCCGTGTCTCCTTTCCCTCGGCGCGGCGGTCTTGCGACGGCGCGCCGTCATGTTCTGGACGGTCTGTCTACAACTGCCGTTGA
>NZ_JBFUCB010000784.1:0-2416 GCF_056405435.1 Rhizobacter sp. P1_G5
GCGCTGGAGCATGCGGCCGACATCGGCATCGCCGCGCTCTGCGCCGAGGCGGTCGGCGCGATGGACCAGCTGGTCGCGGTGACCGTCGAGTACATGAACACGCGCAAGCAGTTCGGCGTCGCGATCGCGAGCTTCCAGGCGCTGCGCCACCGCATCGCCGACGTGAAGATGCAGCTGGAGCTGGCACGCTCGATGAGCTACTTCGCGACGCTGAAGATGAACGAACCGGCCGCGGCGCGGCGGCGCGCGCTGGCGCAGGCCAAGTACCAGCTCGGTGTCTCGATGCGCTTCGTCGGCCAGCAATGCATCCAGCTGCACGGCGGCATCGGCGTCACCGACGAGTACATCGCCGGTCACTACTTCAAGCGGCTGACGGTGATGGAGCTGAGCTTCGGCGACACGCTGCACCAGCTGGGCGAGGTGTCGACGCGCATGCAGGACACGGCAGGCGTCTTCGCGTAGCGGGGGCGGCGATGCGGCCGCCATAATCAGCGGCTCCATGTCCGACTCCCTGCGATGCATTCGACACCCGGTCTGAGCGCCGTTGCCGGCCTGCGTGTCGGCCACTTCACCGACACCCGCCGGCCGACCGGCTGCACCGTCGTGCTCGCGCCCGCGGGCGCCGTGGGTGGCGTCGACGTGCGCGGCGCCGCGCCGGGCACGCGCGAGACCGATCTGCTGTCGCCGCTGAATGCCGTCGAACACGTGCACGCGGTGCTGCTGGCCGGCGGCAGCGCATTCGGGCTCGACGCGGCCGGCGGCGTGATGCGCTGGCTCGAGGAGCGCGGCATCGGCTACCCGGTCGGCGCGCACCGCGTGCCGATCGTGCCGGCCGCGATCCTGTTCGACCTGTCGGTCGGCGACGGCCGCATCCGTCCCGATGCCGATGCCGGCTACGCCGCCTGCGAGGCCGCGAGCGACGCGCCCTGCGCCGAGGGCAATGTCGGCGCCGGCGCCGGTGCGCTGGTCGGCAAGCTGTTCGGGCTCGGCCGCGCGATGCGTGGCGGGCTCGGCCACGCCTGCATCACGGTGGACGGCATCACGGTCGGCGCGTGGGTCGCCGTGAACGCAGTCGGCGACGTGATCGATCCGCGCAGCGGCCGCGTGCTGGCCGGCGCGCGCAGCGCCGACGGCCTGGGCCTGCTCGACACCACGCAGGCCTTGCTGCGCGGCGAGCTGCCGCAGCCGATGCAAGCCGGCGCCGCGACGACGATCGGCGTGGTCGGCACCGACGCCGTGCTGACCAAGGCCCAGGCCAACAAGCTCGCGCAGACCGCGCACGACGGGCTCGCGCGCAGCATCAGCCCGGTCCACACGCAGAGCGACGGCGACACGCTGTTCGCGCTGGCCACCGGTGCCAGCGGGCGCAGCGCCCACTCCACCTTGCTCGGCACGATGGCGGCGGAGGCGACGGCCCGCGCCGTCGTGCGCGCGATCGAGGCCGCCACCGCCTGGGGCCCGTATCCCGCCGCGCGCGACCTGGGCCTGCCGGCATGAGCGACGCCGCCCCGACCGACGCCTTCCCGCCCATCGTCTTCGTGCACGGCAACGGCGACACCGCCGCGCTGTGGCTGACCACCGTCTGGCGCTTCGAGAGCAACGGCTGGCCGCGCGAGCGGCTGCAGGCGATCGACATGCCCTGCCCGCTTGCGCGCGACGACGACGGCATCGCGCAGCCCGGCCGCAGTTCCAGCGACGACGCCCGGCGCTGCGTGGCCGACACCGTCGAGCAGGCCTGCCGCCGGCATGGCGTGGCACAGGTGGTGCTGATCGCCAACTCGCGCGGCGGCTTCGCGGTGCGCAACTTCATCGCGAACGGCGGCGCGCCGCAGGTCTCGCACGCCATCCTCGGCGGCACGCCGAACCATGGCGTGTGGGCCGATGCCGGCTTCCGGCCGGGCAACGAGTTCAACGGCGCCGGGCCGTTCCTGCAGCGCCTGAACGGCAGCGGCGCCGACGAGACGACACCTGGCCCGCGCTGGATGACGGTGCGCTCCGACGGCCTCGACAAGTACGCGCAGCCCGACGGCCTGTGGATCGGCGCGCCCGGCCGGCCGACCGGTGTCGATGCCGACGGGCCGGCGCTGCGCGGCGCCCACAACGTCGTGATCGCCGGCATCGATCACCGCGAGACTTCGTTCGGCCCGGCGGCCTTCGACGCGATGTGGCGCTTTCTCACCGGCCGCGCGCCCGGCACTGTGCAGCCGGTGCCGGCGGACGCCGCGATCGCACTCTCCGGCACCGTCTCCGGCCTGCACCCGCAGGCCGCGGTGCCCGACAACCTGCCGCTGGCCGGTGCCACCGTCGAGGTGCACGCCACCGATCCCGCCACCGGCGAACGCATCGGCGCGCCGCTGTACCGCCACAGCGTCGGCCCGGACGGCGCCTGGGGACCGCTCGCGACCGACACCCGCAC
>NZ_JBFUCB010000785.1:0-2412 GCF_056405435.1 Rhizobacter sp. P1_G5
GGTACACCAGTTCGACGTAGCGCGTGTTGAAGACCACCAGGTTCGGATCCGTGCCATGGATGCAGAACAGTTCGGGCAAGCCGCCGTCGACCCAGAACAAGTCAAACGGTGTATCGAGTTCTTGCACGACGTGGTCGAGCATGAAGTTGATCGGCGAGCGGTTGGCCGGCGATCGATCGTACTTGGTGACGCGTGCGCCCCGGCCGACCTGGCTGGCCAGCAGCGCCTCGACGACGAGCGCGTCCATGGGGTAGCTCAGTCGTCGGCTTGTTCGAAGGACTTGCGCAGGGCACGGATGTCTGCGGCAGTCGGGTTGCGGATCTCCTTGTCGCCGATCTTGATCGATCGCACCTTCAGCGCCTCGATCACCTTGGCCAGGCTGTCCAGGATCTTGGGCAGCACGGTGAGGGCGGTGGTTGCCACGACCATCCACGTCGCCGCGCTGCCGTCGAGGTTGTCGCGCTTGAGGATGCGCCCGGGGGATTGCTGCGCCGAAAACTCGGCGTTGAGCCGGGCAGCGCTCGCCTCGTCTTCTGCGACGATCACCAGCGCCTGTGTCGTGTCTGGCATCGCCTGATCTCCCGTTGGTTGCAGCAGGATCGTCTCGATGCCGTAGCGTCGCGCTGGACGACCCAAGGCGTCATCCCCAAGCTTGACGAGAAGTTGGTCAGCTGGCGCGATCGACCCGGCAGGCGAAGCAGCCGCGCTTGGCGAAATGCAGGTGGAGGTAGGCGACCTCGGCGTTGCTGAAGAAGCGCTCGATCTCTTCGGCGACGTGCGTGCCCTCGCGCACGCTGGCGTCGACGATCTGGTGGGCCGCATCGTAGGCGCGCACGGAGAGCAGGCGCGAGCTGAGGTAGGGCGGCACTTCATCGGGCGGCAGCACGCGCTGCACGGCGCCGCGGCGCACGTAGATCGGGCCGGAGGCGCGGTAGGGGCTGGCGGCGGGTTGGTGCTCGTAGGGGAGCAGCAGGAGCTCGTCGCCTTGCTGGGCGTCTTCGAGGCTGATGCGGCAGGGGTAGCCGGTGTTTTCGGTGGCGATGTGGCGTTGTGCGCCGCGTTGGGCGAGGGCTTGGTCGGAGAGGGTGAAGAGCGGGGCGAAGGCGGTGGGGGGCAGGGAGATCAACTGGAAGTGATGCATGGCGGGGTCCGGTGAGGGGGAGCCGGCATCGTCGTTGTTGTGGGAGGCGCGGGCTGGCCGGTTTCGGACGTGGAGTTCCGAGTGCGCAGCGAGTTGTCGCAAGTGGCAGGCTCTGTGATGGATCACCAACGGTCGCTCTCGATGCATCGCCGCAGTCGGCTTCAGACTGAGAGCGGCCTGTCGGCGGCGCTCGATCGAACGACCGTACTGGCTGACAGCCGTCATCCGCGCCCCAACCTCATGGCCTCCTCGTATCAAAGACAGATGCCGCCTCGCTGAGGTAGGCTTCTCGGATGGCCGAGTTCATCTACCGAAGCACCATCTATGGACCGCGGGCGTTCAGCGTTGCGGACGAGGGCGGCATCGTCGAATTCAAGGGCAAGCAACTCAATGCGTTCGGCGGCTACTTGAGCCGTGACGAGCGGCACCCGTTGAAGGCGAACGCGAAGACATTGCCGGAGGCGGCGCGTCGATGGTGGAGGAAGCGTATCCAGTACTTGGACAGCTTCGGCCACAAAGCGAACGGGGTTGCGCCGTAGTGCGCGTACGACTTGAGAATGAACGCTGTAAGGCCTTCAGTCGGGTTGCTCTTCAGGACTGCTTCTTGAAAAGCTGTATCGGGTGTCGCCTATCTTGATGGTGACCATGAGCCCGCGCGCGAATAGAGATCACAGCGGACTTGACCGAAGCATTGCCACAGGGTGTCGAGCAGGCGATTCACATTCGCTTCACCCTCGGTATGGCTGGAGACTTCATCAATCCACTGTTCGGGGAGAAGGAAGTCCCCCTGAGGTGCCGGCGTGCCGTCAAACGTCGAACCGTTTGGACCGAGCATTCGAAAGGGCGCCGCACCCACTCCAATCGCAGAGACGCCAAGAATCGCAGGCCCAATCATTCCGAGCGTGCGTGCGGACTCAATTGCCTGGAGGCAATGGTGGCGGATCTCTTGCCCCGCCATGGACGCGCTTATGAACTTCGTGCCCGGTCCGCTCAGCCCATTGTCCTGAGCCGAAACGTTGGTCACGAATTCGATGGCACCGTTGCGGAAGACCTGCACGTACCACTTGCTGGCGTCATTCGAGCCTGCCGCTGGCGCCGCGTACAACACGCCGTCTAGGTTGGTTTGCCTTGAAGGCTCGAAGCCACCGGTGCGGCCGAACTTCACGTCCGCTCGCTGGTAGAGATCCTGGATGTCGAGACGCTCACCCTGCTCTGCACCAGCCAGAGGAACAAAGTGCACGATGATCATCGGCCCAGCAATTGTCGGGCGC
>NZ_JBFUCB010000786.1:0-2404 GCF_056405435.1 Rhizobacter sp. P1_G5
ACGCCAGGTCGCCGCCGTCGAGCACCTCCAGCTGATCGCGCAGCCGCCACGTGGGCAGGTTCAGGCCGGGCACGCAACGCCCCGACAGCACCCAGTGCACACCCGGGGCGCACGCTGCCAGCAGCGTGTCGAGCAATGCGAGGCAGGGCGCGTCCTGCGCGTGCTGCACGTCGTCGATCACGATCAGCAGGTCGCCGCTGCGCTGCGCGAGCAGCGTCTGCAGGGTGGGCACCGCACCATCRGCGCCGGGGCGGGCCGGAGGCTGCACGCCGGCGGCGGCCACGCTGGCCAGCAGCCGCGTCGCCAGCGCCTGCGGGCCCGGCACCGGCCCGTCCAGCGTCAACCAGGCCACCGCGCGCCGTTGCCTGCGGTTGCGGAACCACTGCGTCAACAGCGTCGTCTTGCCGGAGCCGGCCGGCGCGGCCACCAGCACCAGGCGCAGCTTCGAGGCGGCATCGAGCCGCGCCATCAAGGCGGGTCGCGAGACGCTGGAGGGCGCCAGCAGCGGGGGCTCGATCGTCGTTTCTGACATCGCGGCGGCCGGGGGAGGTGAGGCCCTGGTGGGGAGGCGCGGGAGTGTAGCGCCCCCTCCCTGCGGAGGGGGCGCGCCGGCAGGGCGCTCCGTACGATCGTGCGGCGAGCCACCCTTGGGCAGCCCGCCAACCAACAAAGAAACCAGGAGACACCACATGCAAGCGCATCCCATGCCGGGCCGGGGCAGCCCCCGGTCTGCCCTGTCGTTGTCGTCGTCGTTGCGGTCACTGCTGGGCCTCGTCATGGCCCTGTTGTTCATGCCACTGGCGGCGTACGCGCAGGCGCCGTCCTTCATGCAGTTCGAGAGCGGCCCGGTGCGGCCGATGGCGATGTCGCCCGACCGCAGCCGGCTGTTCGTCGCCAACACGCCCAACAACACGCTGGACGTCTTCAGCATCGGCAGCGCCGGCCTGCAACTTGCCGCCCGTGTGCCGGTGGGGCTGGAACCGGTCTCGGTGGCGGTGCGCAGCAACACCGAGGTGTGGGTGGTGAACCACCTGTCCGACAGCGTCAGCATCGTCGACCTGGGCGGCACGCCGCGCGTGGTGCGCACGCTGCTGGTGGGCGACGAGCCGCGCGACATCGTGTTCGCCGGCAACCCGGAGCGCGCCTTCATCACCACTGCGCACCGCGGGCAGCAGCGCAGCGACCCGTCGCTCGCCGGCGTGCCTGGTGCCGGCGACCCGCAGCTCACGACGCCCGGCATCGGGCGCGCCGACGTGTGGGTGTTCAACCCGGCCAGCCTGGGCAGCACGTTCGGCGGCCTGCCGCTGCGCATCATGACCTTCTTCAGCGACACGCCGCGCGCGCTCGCGGTCAGCCCCGACCGCAGCACCGTCTACGTCGCGGCCTTCAAGTCGGGCAACCAGACCACCACCGTGCTGGCGGGAATGATCTGCGGCGGCTTCAACCCGAACCTGCCGTGCCTGGGGCCGAACTTCAAGATCGTGCCCGGAGGCAACCCCGGCCCGAAGACCAATTTCGAAGGCAAGCAGGCGCCCGAGGTCGGCCTGATCGTCAAGTTCAACAAGGCCAACGGGCGCTGGGAAGACGAGCTGAAGCGCAACTGGAACAACGCGGTGCAGTTCAGCCTGCCCGACCGCGACGTGTTCGCCGTCGACGCCAACACGCTGGCGCAGAAGACCAGCTGGTCGGGCGTCGGCACGGTGCTGTTCAACATGGTCACCAACCCGGTCAGCGGCGCGGTGTACGTCTCGAACACCGAGGCGATCAACGAGGCCCGCTTCGAAGGCCCCGGCACCTACGCCGGCCACACGGTGCAGGGCAAGCTCGCGCAGACGCGCATCACGGTGCTGTCGGGCGCGGCGGTGCAGCCGCGCCACCTGAACAAGCACATCGACTATTCGAAGCTGCCAAGCAACCCCGGCTACGACTGGACGATGAAGAACCAWTCGCTCGCGATGCCGCTCGACATGGCGGTCACCGGCGACGGCCGCACGCTGTACGTGGCGGCGTTCAGCTCCAGCCGCATCGGCGTGTTCGACACCGCCGAGCTGGAGAACGACAGCTTCAACCCGCGCAGCGCGAGCGCGCGCTACATCGAGCTGGCCGGCGGCGGCCCGAGCGGGCTGGTGCTCGACGAGGCGCGCGGCCGGCTGTACGTCACCACGCGCTTCGACAACGCGGTGAAGGTGATCGACCTGGCCTCGCGTGCCACGCTGTCGTCGGTGGCGATGAAGAACCCCGAGCCGGCCGCGGTGCGCACCGGCCGGCCCTTCCTGTACGACGCGCGCCGCTTCTCGGCCAACGGCGAGGCCTCGTGCGCGAGCTGCCACACCTTCGGCGATGCCGACGACCTGGCCTGGGACCTCGGCAATCCGGATGACCGCGTCACCAACAACCCGATCAC
>NZ_JBFUCB010000787.1:0-2390 GCF_056405435.1 Rhizobacter sp. P1_G5
CCACGCCCCCTGCGTCAAATCGCCACATCTCTGCCATGTGCTAGTCTCCCGTCAGTACACGAACACGATAACGCCCGGCGCGCCGCCCGACGGCTGGCCGGCCACATTCGTCATCGTGATGCGCCCGAGCCCGTCGCCGCCACCGCGCCCGTAGACCAAGCCGGCGAAGACCGGAGCGCTGTTCCATGACACGAAGCCCACGTCGTTGAAGAACTGCGACATCGAGCCCGGGCGCCCAGAGATGTTGGTCCACGGCACCACGATGCTGTTGCCCAGGTGACCAAGCCCCGCCTTGCGCAGATAGCCATCACTGCCGTTCGTGACCATCACCTGGCTGATGCCCGGGTTCTCGTCGTTGCCGGAAACTTGGCCGAGGTAGTTCGCGATCACATGGCCGGCATTGTTTCGCTGCACGACCGTGTTCCCGGTCGCGTTCGTGTCTGCGACCAGTCCAGTGATCCCGGGCGCCCCGCTTACCCGCCCCCACGGCACAGTGCCCACGGCCAGCTGGCCGTTCGCATCGAAGTGCCATTTCCATTGACCCTCGGTCACGGAGTACAAGCCGCCGGCGCCATCTGCGATGGCGAACATCAGCGTGTACAGCTTCGGGCTATCGCCGGCCTGGATCCCGGCCCACCCCTGGTTCGCACCAGTAAGCGACAGCGTGCCGTAGTTGATGGCCGGTGTGTTCTTCACGTACCCGGTCGCCTTCTCCACCCAGCTGCTGCCGTTGAATTCCTGGATCAGTCCGCCGGTGAAGCGCTTCGCGCCCGCCGGCGGGCTTGTGACGGCGCCCACGTAGGCCGGGTCCATCCACTGCGCCAGAGCGCTGAAGGAGGCCTTGATCTGCGGCAGAACGCCGGTGTCGTAGCGGTCGGTGGTGACGGGCTTGCTGAAGTCGATCGGCATGGTGGCTCGTTGATGTTGTCGTGTTGTTTGTCTTGATGGAGGAGGCTCACTGATGAGGCTCAATACCCGCGTGCGGTCCAGCTGCCCGTGCCGGTGACCTTCTGGCCGGTCTGCGGATTCAGCAGGTAGACGGTGAAGCCGGTCGGGTTCGGCACGTCCAGGAAGTCGACGATGGGCAGCAGTGCCGTCGTCCCGTTGGCCTGGCACAGCGGCGTGTCGGCATCGATGAAGGGCACCGCGAACGGCACTGCGACGCCGGCCGCCGCATTCATGATCACGAAGCGCCCTGAGTCGGTCTTCAGCTTGTTCGACAGCTTCACGTCGAAGCTGGTGATGCGGATCAGGTTCGCGCCCGCGCTGCAGCTGAAGCTCCACACCACCCGGACGTACCGGAAGCTCGCCGCCAGCACGCTGGTCGCGCCCGCCGCTGCGGCTGTCCAGGCGTCTGCACTGTTCAACTTCGTGTGGATCTGGCAGCTGGACGTGACCTGGCCGGCGACCACCGTCGTGCCCAGTGTCACGGTGACGATCGTCGGCGGCAGCGCCGTGCCGTAGTCGAAGGTCTCGTCGTAGGTGGCGGCGGCCACGCTCGGCTGTGCGTACAGCGGGAAGCCCGCGTCGACCTGCTGCTGCGGCGTGGTCCAGCCGTGCGATTCGAAGTGCTGCGCCCAGGTCTCCGGTGCAACCGGCCCGAGCAATGCGCCGTCTTCCAGGAACAGATTCGTCGCGGTGCCGCTGAACGTCGAGCGGATCTGCGTGCGCAGCACGTAGTCGGGCGGTTGGTTGATGGTGGCCGCGATGCCGACAGGCGTGCCGGTGCTGCCGGCGCTGTCGAAAGCCGCGACCCAGTACGTGAAGACGCCGGCCTGCTGCTCGAAGATCGCCGTGAAGGTGCTGTTGCCATTCGACCCAACGATGGCACCGACTGCCCAGCTCGCGCCCTTGCGGACCTCGTAACGGTCGATCGGGAGACTCCCCGTCGTCGGGGCGCTCCAGTACAGCAACGCGTTGTTGTCGACGACCTCGGCGCGCGACGCGACGATCGCGCCTGGCGCGGTGATCACGGTGTCAACGGACGAAGCCGCTCCGCGGTTGCCTTTCACGTCGATCGCCGCAACCCACCAGCGCCTGGCGCCGCCCCAGTCGATACGGCGAAGGTGCCGCGTGATCTGGAACACGCCGACGACGGTGGCTGTGGCGAAGCTGTCGCCGAAGCGCAGCTCGTAGCCGCTGATCGCAAAGGCGCCCGGCACGCCGGTGTAGTCGAGTTGCAGGTCAGTGCCGGTGATGGTCGCGTTCAGCGCGGAGATCGCCGGCGCCGTCACCGTGCCGGCCACGGCCGTGGGCGTGCTGCGATTGCCGAGCGCATCGACCGCGGCGACCCAGGCGGTGAAGGCGCCGCTCGCCTGAACCGCCCACAGGTGCGAGGTGCCGCCGAGCTGCTCGATCACCTGGGCGGTTGACCAGGTCGCGCCCTGACC
>NZ_JBFUCB010000788.1:0-2382 GCF_056405435.1 Rhizobacter sp. P1_G5
GACGGTGCCAGGTCGAGAGACCTAGTTCAGGCCCGGCGCCGACGTTCATGCTGGTGCAGCGACCGGCGCACATCGACCCACCGGCGACATTGGTCCGGCTCGGATCGAGCGTCGGAGACCTGACATTCATGAGGCACGGTCGGGGCTTCGAATTTCAACCAGAGTTGCCGGTCGGAAACTCAACTGAGGCGCCGCGAATCTGATCATCGTGCCGTGTACCGATGAGGATGCGATGAGGCCTGTCAGCTTATTCATACCTTCGCGTTTTTCCCTTCTCCTGCTCCATTTCACGGATCAGAAAATAGTTCAATGTTGTTCGAAGGACGGCGATAGCGCCATGGTGTCGCCGGTGCTGGCAAATTTCGCGTTTTGATCCATGGTGTCGCTCGCGTAGTGAGGAATCTGGCTTTTCTGCAACTTCCTCCAAGTTGAAGACTGAGGGGCCACCTGTCCCCAGGTGGCCCAAGTCCAAGTTTTTGTCTGAACCTACTTCTTCACGTTCTTTTGTGCCATGTCATAGCTTTCAAACAACGCCCCATATGCGGGTTCGACGTGGTCGACAAAGACCTTGGCGAATTCCATTGCTTCTGGGCGATTCCAAGTGTGCATCACCTCTGTAATCACCGCGAATGTGTCAGTTGGCATTGCGCCCGCCTGCGTGACCCGGGCAATTGAGATGTCGGTTGCCATCTTCGACCAATTGCCCGAGGCATCCACAATGCAGAACACTTTGTATCCCTGTGCGAGAGCGCTGAGTGCAGGAAATACCATGCAAATGCTCGTGAGCGTGCCTGCGATGAGCAATGTCTTCCGCTTGGTCTTCTCGACGGCTTCGACAAAGGGGCGGTGATCCCACGCGTTGATCGGGCCTTCGCGCGGAACGTACACCACATCGGGGTTGCTCAGAAGGATATCGGGAATGATCGGACCATTGGGACCACCGGGAACTGATGCCGTTGCGACGGTCGGGATCTTCGCGATCTTCGCTGCCTTCGCAAGAGCAACTACGTTGTTGCGGAGTTCCCGGTACTCCATATCACGGACCAACTGGAACAAGCCGCTCTGATGATCTATCAGCAGCAATACAGCATCGTTTGGGTCAATCATCCATTTGTTTGTCATGTCATTTCCTTTGGTTTTGGAACTGGATGCACCGCCTGCAGCGGCGTCTTTGTTTGCGGCTGTCGCCGACGCGGTCAGCAATGTCGCTGCGCCAACTGCAGCGCCGCTAACAAGCATCTCTCTACGCTTCATGTGTTTCTCCGTGGGGATTGAATGTGCTGCCTTCGGCAGCGGGGATCGTGCGATTCCAGCGCAYGAAGACGTCGTCGGCAGCCGGGACCTTGGTCATGGAGGAACCCCGAAGGACAATGAGTTGCCGATGGGCGGCTGAGACTGAATATGCAGATCGCTCGGTGGGTACCGGCTGGTCGAGGCATGCGGCGGGTGATCTAGCCGATTCGCTTGTCACGTCGCAGCTCGGCGCCGATGCGCTGAATCTCGGCCTCTCCCAGTGCCAGGGCAGTCTTGCTGGTGTGCACCGAGTAGTAGCCCATCACCAGGTCGTGTGGATGCTTCACTGCCGAGCCGAGGACGAAGGACGTGTCGCCGTGGGCCACGAAGTCGATGGCTTGTTCCGATTCCTCGAACACGGCGAGTTCACCGGTGCCGACCATCCCATTCACGTCGAGTCGTCCCGCGCTGACCGCCAACCAGGCCACGGTGTGGCCGGCGGGCGGCGTGTATCGCCAGCGCTCGCCGTCCTCCAAACGCACGGCAAGGTAGTTCATGCCCGAAGGTGCGGGAATCGGGCTGTGGGCCTTGCCGTAGCTTCCGAGCAGCGCACGTGCCGGGCCTTCGTGTGGAACGTCTGAAGGCGCCAGGTACAGGCTCTCCGCGTGCGCGTTCTCTTCAGAGGGAGGCAAGGCGACCCAGAGTTGAAAGCCCGACATCTGCAAGTCGCCGACGGGTGCGCCGATATGCCAAACGCCGTTTCCGGAGCGCATCCACTCCACGCCGCCAGCGGGCAGCACGCCCTTCTTGCCGGTCGTGTCTTCGTAGCGAAGGTTGCCTGTCAT
Organism: Rhizobacter sp. P1_G5; assembly: GCF_056405435.1. Taxonomy (NCBI): domain Bacteria; kingdom Pseudomonadati; phylum Pseudomonadota; class Betaproteobacteria; order Burkholderiales; family Sphaerotilaceae; genus Rhizobacter; species Rhizobacter sp. P1_G5. The sequence continues at coordinate 2,079 of NZ_JBFUCB010000788.1, forward strand.
CACGAAGGTCAACGTGGCGATGCCTGAATGCGGATGCATCGCGAAGCCCTGACTGCCGAGACCGGGGCTGAAACTGTTGAGGTCGAGAAAGATGAACGGCTTCAAGAACTCGCCGAGGTCGCTCGGGCTCACCAGCCGCGTGATCGGCCCATGGGTGTTGCCATGCGTGCGGTGGACGATCGCCCGCCCGCCCGCGCTCGATGCTCGATCAAGGTTCGGATTGCCAGGAAGGGCTTGCGCTGCGGTCATCGATCGTCCTTGGAGTTGAAGTGAAGGCGGCTCGCCGAAGACATGACGTCTGAAC
>NZ_JBFUCB010000789.1:0-2380 GCF_056405435.1 Rhizobacter sp. P1_G5
GCCAGCGCCGCCCGATGCTCGACTGGCCCTACACCGAGGCCTTGCGCATCGACGAGGCCATGCACCCGCTGACGCTGGTGGCCACCGGCCTGTACGGCAACGCGCTGCCGCCGCAGAACGGCGCGCCGCTGCGGCTGGCGGTGCCGTGGAAGTACGGCTTCAAGAGCCCGAAGGCCATCACGCACATCCGGCTCGTGGAGGCGCCGCCCGCGACGACCTGGATGCAGGCCGCGCCGTCGGAGTACGGCTACTTCGGCAACGTGAACCCGGAGGTGCCGCACCCGCGCTGGTCGCAGCGCCGCGAGCTGCGGCTGGGCGAGCTCGCCAAGCGCCCCACCCTGCCCTTCAACGGGTACGCGGCCGAGGTCGCGTCGCTGTATGCCGGCATGGATCTCTCACGGCATTTCTAGGCTGCTGCCGCTGCTGTGCTTCGCACTCGGCACCTGGCCGGGCCTGCGCTGGGGCTTCGCGTTCATCGCCGGCACGCTCGGCCCCGATCCGATCGCCGCGCTGACGCACGCGAGCGGCTGGTGGGCCATGGGGCTGCTGCTGGCGACACTCGCGATCACGCCGCTGCGCCGCATGTCGGTGTGGCTGTCGCGCGCCGTCGCGCTGCACTGCGGGCGGCGCATCGGCGACTGGAACGCGCTGATCCGCCAACGCCGCCAGCTCGGGCTGTGGAGCTTCGGCTATGCGGTGGTGCACCTCGGTCTCTACCTGGGCTTCGATGCCGGCACGCTGCGCGCGTATGCGCAGGACCTGGCCGAGCGGCCGTTCATCGCGATCGGCTCGGCGGCGCTGCTGTTGCTGCTGCCGCTGGCGCTGACCTCCACTCAATGGGCGATCCGCCGGATGAAGCGCCACTGGGTGCGGCTGCACAAGCTGGTGCATGCAGCGGTCGCGCTCGCGGCGCTGCATGGCGTGCTGCAGGCGAAGGTGGGCCACGTGTCAGCGTGGGTCTTCGCCGGCATCGCCGCAGGGCTGCTCGCGTTCCGGCTGGCCGCGCACTTCTCTCGTGCGCGGACACAGCCGGAAGCGGTCACTGCACCGGCATCGGCTGACCGTACAGCGGCGAGCGCGGCCCCGGCAGCACGCCGTTGCGGCGCGGCGCCCCCAGCATGCGATCGTCGGCCACCCCGGCCCAGCGGTACGACTCGTCGGTGGCGTTGCTCATGACGTGCCGCACCAGCGCACCCACCAGCGCGCCGATCAGGCCGCCTTGCGACTGCTGCTGCTCCTCGGACGAGCTGGCCACCGCCGAGCCCTTCCACAGCAGCTCGCCGCTGCGCAGGTCGACGATGCGGGCCTCGACCTCGACGCGCGTCTCGCTGGCCAGCACCGTGTAGCTCGCACCGTACTTGCGCACCTTGATGTAGACCGCCGCGTCGGCACCGAAGAACTCGCGCAGCTTCTTCAGCGAGACCTCCTGGGCGTCGTGCGCGGTGTCCACGCCGTTCTGGCGGAAGGTCTCGTCGACCAGCGTGACCGGCAGCACGTAGTAGCCCGCTTCGGCCAACGGCCGGGTCGCCTGGCTCCAGACGGAGGCGGTCGCGCTGATCTCGGGCGACTCGTTGAGCGGCGGCAACACCAGCAGCGAGGCCGGTTTCGCGCGATTGAAGGCCGTGTAGTCGTAGGCCGGCGAGGTGGCACAGCCACCGAGCAGCGCGGCGCCGGCGACGGCAGCCCACAGGATGAGGGATCGAACGCGCGTCATGCCGGTTTCTCCGTCTTGGCCACGGGGCCGTCCAGGCGCTTGAGCAACTGGTCCATGTAGGGCGCCGATTCCGGGAACGCGAGCTTCTCGGCCTGCCAGAGCTGGCGCGCCTCGCCCGGGTCGCCGATCGACAGCTTCAGCATGCCCAGGTGGGCCCGCAGGCCGGGCGGCAACGCGGCATTCTGCGCACGCGCCTTCACGACGTGCTCCTCCAGCGCGGCGATCTGCTCCTGCGCGCCGGCGCCGCCGCGCTGCAGCGCGTCGTACTGCTGGCGCGGGAACGACTCCCACAGGTACAACGGCGGGCGCGGCTTCGCGCAGCCGGCCAGCAGCGCCAGCGCACAGGCGGCGACAAGGAAGCGCCCTGTCACTTGGCTGTCTCCTTGCCCCACTGACCACTGTCCTTCGCGGTGACGAGGTCGTCGACCGCCTGGCGCATCGCAAGATCGAGCACCTTGCCGTTCAGCGTCGCGTCGTAGCTGGCGGTGCCGCCGAAGCCGAGCACCTCGCGGTTCGACAGCTCGTACTCGCCGGCACCGCGCGCCGAGTAGACGACCTCGGCGGTCAGGCTGTTGACGATGTTCAGCGTGATCTTCGCGTAGGCGATCTGCGTCTTGCCGCGGCCGAACAGGCCGAACAGCTGGTGGTCGCCGACCTCCTTGCGGC
>NZ_JBFUCB010000790.1:0-2377 GCF_056405435.1 Rhizobacter sp. P1_G5
GCTCGAGGTGCCCATCATCTCCACCATCATCGGCGAGGGCGGCTCCGGCGGGGCGCTCGCGATCAGCGTCGGTGACCAGGTGCTGATGCTGCAGTACTCGGTGTACTCGGTGATCTCGCCGGAAGGCTGCGCGTCGATCCTGTGGAAGACCTCGGAGCGCGCCTCCGATGCCGCCGAAGCGCTGGGCATCACGGCGCATCGCCTGAAGGCGCTCGGCCTAGTCGACAAGATCGTCAACGAGCCGGTCGGTGGCGCGCACCGCGACACCAAGCAGATGGCCTCGTTCCTGAAGCGCGCGCTGAACGACGCGTTGCGCCAGGTCAGCGACCTGAAGCCGAAGGAACTGCTGCAGCGCCGCTACGAGCGCCTGCGCGCCTACGGCCGCTTCAGCGACACCAAGGACCACTGACCTCGCCGTGGCGACGTTGGCGCCGAAGCGCGTCGCGGTCGCCTACAGCGCGGGCCGCGATTCGACGGCCCTGCTGCATGCCACGCTGCATGCGGCACGCGGCACCGGCGTCGAGGTGCTCGCCCTCCATGTCCACCATGGGCTGAGCCCGCATGCCGATGCGTGGCTCGCCCACGGACAACGGCAATGCGCGCGCTGGGCGCGCCTCGGCTTGCCGGTGCGCTTCATCGTGCATCGATTGAGCGATGCGCCGCGCGGCGGCGACAGCGTCGAGGCGTGGGCGCGGCAGGCGCGCTACGGCGCGTTGCGCGCGATGGCACTGGAGGCGCAGGCGGGCATCGTGCTGCTGGCCCATCACCGGCGCGACCAGGCCGAGACGCTGCTGCTGCAGGCGCTGCGCGGCGGCGGCGTCGCGGGGCTGGCGGGCATGCCGCGCCGCATCGAACGCGACGGCATGGTCTGGGAGCGTCCCTGGCTCGATGCGCCGCGCGAGGTGATCGAGGCTTATGTGCGCCGGCATCGGCTGCGCTTCATCGACGACGACAGCAACAGCGACGAGCGCTTCGCCCGCAACCGGCTGCGGCGCGCGGCGTGGCCGGCGATCGTCGACGCCTTCCCGCAGGCCGAGGCCTCGCTCGCGCAGTCGGCGCGCTGGGCGCAGCAGGCGGCGGCAGCGCTCGACGAACTGGCGGCGATCGATCTCGAACGCGTGGCCGATGCGCGTGGCCTCATCGTGACCGAGTGGCGCATGCTCAGCGAAGCGCGGCAATCGAACGCGCTGCGCGGCTGGCTCGCGTCGATCGGCCAGCCGGCGCCGGCGAGCCTCGTGCTGCGGCTGCAGCACGAGCTGGGCGGGCAGGGCGCCTGGCCGGCGAGGGGGGGCGAGTTGCGCGTGCACCGCGGCCGCCTTGGCTTCGTGGCATCGCTGCCGACCCCTGCGGGAACTCCGGAACGCGAATCGGCGTTGAGCATCCGCCGCGCCGGCCGCCACGCCTTGCCGGGCTGGGGCGGCGAGCTCGTCGCGACGCGCGTGAAGCACGACGGCATTCCGCTCGCATGGCTGGGCGCGCTCGTGCTGCGCGCACGCGAAGGCGGCGAGCAATTCCAGGCCGGCCTCGGCCGGCCGCCGCGCAGCCTGAAGAAGCAGTACCAGGCGGCAGCGGTGCCGGCATGGGACCGCGACGGTCCGCTCGTCTGGAGCGGCGGGCAACTGCTCTTCGTGCCGGGCCTCGGCATCGACGCCCGCGTGATCGGCTTGCCGGGGCAGGCGCAGGTGAGCCTGGCCTGGCGGCGCATTCCGCGCGGTTAAAATGCCCGGTTGCGATCGACTCGCGACCCTTTTCTCCACTCGCGGCAAGACCTCTTTCATGGCACTCATCGTTCACAAGTACGGCGGCACCTCCATGGGCAGCACGGAGCGCATTCGCAACGTCGCGAAACGCGTTGCCAAATGGGCCCGCGCCGGCCACCAGATGGTGGTCGTTCCTTCGGCGATGAGCGGCGAGACGAACCGCCTGCTCGGCCTCGCGAAAGAGCTGTCGCCGGCCTCGCCGACCACGGCGATCGACCGTGAACTCGACATGATCGCGTCGACCGGCGAGCAGGTCTCGGTGGGCCTGCTGTCGATCGCGCTGCAGGCCGAGGGGATGCAGGCCGTCAGCTACGCCGGCTGGCAGGTGCCGGTGCAGACCGACAGCTCGTACACGAAGGCGCGCATCCAGAGCATCGACGACGCCCGCGTGCGCGCCGACCTGGCGCAGGGCAAGGTGGTGGTCATCACCGGCTTCCAGGGCATCGATGCCGACGGCCACATCACGACGCTCGGCCGCGGCGGCTCGGACACCTCGGCGGTGGCGGTCGCAGCCGCGATGAAGGCCGACGAATGCCTGATCTACACCGACGTCGACGGCGTCTACACGACCGACCCGCGCATCGTTCCCGATGCACGCCGGCTGCACACCATCAGCT
>NZ_JBFUCB010000791.1:0-2375 GCF_056405435.1 Rhizobacter sp. P1_G5
AGGTCAGGGCGTCGGGCGGGCGCTGCTGCTGGCCGCGCTGCATGCGCAACGAGACCTCGGTTATGCCTACGCAGTCATCGGCAGCGCCGGGCCGAAGGCGTTCTACGAGAAGACGGTCGGCGCGGTCGTGATCGAGGGATCGTCGCCCGGGATCTATGCCGGGATGCTGCGGGCAAGCCTCGAATAGGATCTGCGCTTCGAGCACAACGCTTTCGAGGCTGGCTCGGCAAGCAAGGCCGTCAGCCTCTCAATCCAGGGCGACCGTCGGCTCCCAGACCATAGAAGTAGAGTTGGTCCGGAACAGAGACGGGCGCCTCGGGCGGGGCCGACGAGGGTCTGTGGAGAACGCCCTCGGCAATGACCATCAGCGCGTAGACCCCCAACGCGATACCCACCCCCGGCTCGTAGCCAGCAAGCCCGCACGCGATCGTTGGAGGCAGCATCGACAGTTTGACTCTGGCCCAGCCTTGGTTGTGAACTGCAAGGAATTCCCTGGCGCCATCCCGAACGAACCCGATGCCGTCACGGGCCGAGCCCACATGCTCTTGAATATGCAGGCTCTCGTCGAGAGTGACCAGGGTGTTGGTCAGCAGTTGCGACCGGTTCAGATTTCCAAACATTTGAGGTCTTGCTCCAATTTCGTGTGGCACCAATGCGAACCCGCACCGGAGTTGCCCATCGCAGGTGCCCGGTCATGGACGCTCCATGAGTGATTGACTTCGCAGATTCGATCCCAACGGCCGCGCATCGACCCACTTTGCGGATCTGTAGTTGAAGCACCTACTCATCGCACTCCTGCGGCGGGAGCCCCTTCGAGTCTTGTGACCCATCAAGCGATTGCAAGCCGTCAGAAGCCGAATCGGAATCGCCTACCCGAACTTCGCGCAACTCTTCGGAAGGTCTCTCACCGCCTGAAGCGTCGGGATCCTCGGCGTCGGCTGTCGAATCTTCGCGATCACTTGGGTTTTGACAGGACTGCCTCCATCGCTCGCCCCCCTGGGTAGTCAATGCGGTTCCAAGGCTCGACATCACCAGGAAACCTGCAATGGCCGCCAGGGTCGCAGCAGAGGAAAGGTTTTCATCGCTCAGCAGACTGAGGAGGTACCCGCCCATGCCAAGGCTTGGCAAACCCGCAGCCACCATGGCGCGTCCCGGATTGCGTTCAACGCACCCACAAGACGAACGTGCGAGACCTCGGGCGGTATTGAATTGGCGCTCGATAAAGCTTCCTCGCTCCTGTCCAGCGGGCCCCTCCTGCAAACTGAAAGAGTTGCTCCGCGATCGGCCTGTCGTTGGCGATGGAGTGCTCATGTCGGGTTCCTTTGAAGTCCTGGAGGCCATTCATGCCCCGACCGAACCCGCCCATGGCAGGTCGACGATCAGGACACCGAATGAGTGACCAACGGGTCGATCCGGTTCCACCGTGAACGATGTCTTCGTCCGTCTCTGCAGCCATCGCTCCCGCGATGGCCACACACACCGACACCGCGGGCACTCAGTCGACCAGCCGCCCCTGCTTCAACCGAAGCACCCGATCACAGCGCTTCGCCAGCGCCTCGTCGTGCGTGACCATCACGAAGGCCGTGCCCTGGTTGCGCGCGAGTTCCAGCATCAGCGCGAACACCCCATCGGCCGTCTCGCGGTCGAGGTTGCCGGTCGGCTCGTCGGCCAGCACGCAGGCCGGCTTGCCGGCCAAGGCCCGCGCGATCGCGACGCGCTGGCGCTCGCCGCCCGACAGCTCCGACGGCCGATGCTGCACGCGTGCCGCCAGGCCCACCTGCGCGAGCACCGCCTGCGCCTGCTCGCGCGCCTCGGGCTGCGTCAGCCGGCGGATGCGCAGCGGCATCGCGACGTTGTCGAGCGCGGTGAACTCCGGCAGCAAATGGTGGAACTGATAGACGAAACCGAGGTGTCGGTTGCGCCACACGCCCTGCTCCGCCGCGTTCATGTGCGAGAAATCGCGGCCCTTCAGCTGCACCGCGCCGCTGGTGGGCGCTTCGAGCCCGCCCATCAGGTGCAGCAGCGTGCTCTTGCCCGAGCCCGACGCGCCGACCACCGCCACCGTCTCGCCGGCGCGCACGCTCAGCGCCACGCCCTGCAGCACGTGCACGTCGAGCCCGCCTTCGCTGAAGCGCTTGTGCAGCGCCTGCGCATCGATCACCAGCTCGCGTGCGTCACTCATAGCGCAGCGCCTCCGCCGGTTGCACGCGGCTCGCGCGCCAGCTCGGGTAGAGCGTCGCAACGAACGACAGCACGAGCGAGATCAGCGTGATCGGCACGATGTCGGCGGCCTGCGGGTCGCTCGGCATGCGGCTGATCAGGTAGATGCTCGACGGCAGGAAGCTGGTGCGCAGCAGGTGCTCGATGAACGGCAC
>NZ_JBFUCB010000792.1:0-2374 GCF_056405435.1 Rhizobacter sp. P1_G5
GCACCGAGCAGGCGCGCGCCGTCGCCGGCCAGGTACACGCCGCGCGTGCTGCTGCGTCCGCAGTCGTCGATGCGCGGCAGCCACTGCCGGCTCACCGGCTCGAACTCGAACTCGCAGCGCGCCAGGTCGGCCAGCTGCGTCTCGGCGCGCAGGTGCCAGCCGAGGCCGACCGCATCGGCCTCGAAGCGGCGCTCAACGCCCCGCGCATCGCGCACCACGACGCCCGACACGCCGTCGCCGGCCGAGCCGTCGATGCGCAGCGGCTGCACGCCGTTCAGCACCGCGACGCCGGCCCGACGCAGCGCGGCCTGCAGCGCGATGCCGCGCAGCAGCAGCCGCGGGCGCCGCAGCAGCCCGCGCAGCGCGGTCCAGCCCGGCAGCGCCGGGGCGGTGTCCAGCACCGCCTCGACGCGCGCGCCGGCCTTCAGGTACTGCGCGGCGACCAGGTACAGCAACGGCCCGCTGCCGATGAACACCACGCGCGAGCCGATCGCACAGGCCTGCGCCTTCAGCGCGATCTGCGCCGCGCCCAGGCTGTAGCAGCCGGCGCGCTGCCAGCCCGGCACCGGCATCAGCCGGTCGGTGGCGCCGGCGCAGACGATCAGCGCGTCGAAGGCCAGCGTCTGCGAGCGCCCGCTCGGCGCGTGCACGGTGTGCAGCTGGCCGGCCGTCAGGTTCCAGGCCAGCGTTTCGCTGCGGTGCTCGATCTGCCCGTGCAGCGCGTCGAAGTCGCGGTGCAGCGACTGCGCCTTCGCGGCCTCGCTGCCATACAGCGTCGCGTGGCTGCGCCGGAAGCCTTCCGGTTGGCGGCGGTAGATCTGGCCGCCGTCGCGCCGCCCTTCATCGATGACGATCGGACGCAGGCCGGCCTGCACCAGTGCCTGCGCGGCACGCACCCCTGCCGGCCCGGTGCCGACGACCACCATGCGCGGCGTCATCGCGGCACCTCGCCGCGCCGGCGTTGCGCCAGCTCCGGCGTCAGCGGCCACAGCGACGCCGGCGGCGCGGTGCGCACGCTCATGCCGTCGAGCGCCGCCGTCGAGCAGGCGCGCAAGCGCCGGCCGGCATCGTCCCAGACCCAGCAGTCCTGGCAGGCGCCCATCAGGCAGAAGCCGGCGCGCGCGCCATCGCCGAACTCGGACTGGCGCAGCTGCCGGCCGTGCATCAGCAGCGCCACCAGCAGCGTGTCGCCTTCGAGCGCCGTGGCGGGCTGGCCGTCGATGCGCAGCTGGATGGAAGGCCGCGCGGTTTCGGCCAGGCGCACGAAGCGCCCACTGCGGCCGGGCGTGGGCTGCTTCATGAGGGGTCCACCAGGATCAGGGGTTGGTCGGGAACAGCCGTTCGATCGGGTAGTGCGTCTTGATGAACGGCGACTTGATCACGATGAAGCTGAAGTACTTCTCGATGCCGATGTTGCGCTCCAGCAGGTCCTCGATCAGCGCCTGGTAGTGGTTGACGCCGCGCGTCGTGAACTTCAGCAGGTAGTCGTAGCCGCCGCTCACCAGGTGGCACTCGAGGATCTCGTCGACCCCGCGGATCGCGGCCTCGAAGCGCACGAAATCCTCGCGGTGATGGTCCGACAGCGTGACCTCGGTGAACACCGTCAGCGTGTCGCCCAGCTTCTCCAGGCGCAGCTGCGCGCCGTAGCCCGCGATGTAGCCGGCCTGCTCGAGCCGCTTCACGCGGATCAGGCAGGGGCTGGGCGACAGGCCGACGGCCTCGGCCAGGTCGACGTTGGTGATGCGCCCGTTCTTCTGCAGCTGGCTCAGGATGCGCAGGTCGAGGCGGTCGAGCTTGAGGGAGCTGGTCACGGCAGGAAGAGGAGTCTGGGGTGGCCGATTTTGCGACGGGAAACCGCGCGGTGGAGCAGAACATCATCGCCGCCTACTTCAGCGCGGCGCGCAGGTCGGGTTCGCGCAGCACGTCGTCGAGCGTGCCGCGCAGGCGCTGCGCCATCTGCACGAACTCGTCCTCGGTRAAGCACAGCGCCGGCGCAAAGCCCAGGATGTGGTCGCCGAACGAGCGGAAGATCAGCCCGCGCCGGTAGCCGGCGTCGAACAGCCGGTCCGGCAGGCCGAGCGCCGGATCGAAGCCGTGCTTCGTGGCCTTGTCGCTCACCAGYTCCAGCGCGCCCAGCAGCCCGCGGTGGCGCGACTCGCCGACCAGCGGGTGATCGCGCAGGCCGTCCATCACGGCCGCGAAGTGCGGCGCCACCGCCTGGCCGTGGGCGAGGATGCCGCCCTCGTCGTACAGGCGCAGCACCTCGAGCGCGATGGCCGCGCTGACCGGGTGGGCCGAGTAGGTCGCGCCGTGGCCGATCGCCGCGCCCGCCGGCGCGCCGTCGGCGATGCCGGCGAAGACCTGCTCCGACATC
>NZ_JBFUCB010000793.1:0-2372 GCF_056405435.1 Rhizobacter sp. P1_G5
GCGCCAGGTGCAGCATCTCTTCGCGCGTCAGCTGGGTGCCGACCGTCAGGCGCGAGCGGCTGCCCTTCTCGGTGTCGACATCGTCTTGCGTGATCGTGAGGGTTTCATCCAGCGGCAACTGGGCATCGGTGACGACGACGGCCGTCATCAGCTTGGTCAGCGAAGCGATCGGCAGCACGGCGCCGGGATTCTTGCTGAACAGCACTTCATTGGTGTCCTGGTCCATCACCAGGGCGACGCTGGATTTCAGCTCCAACGCATCGACCGTGCTGTGCAGGCCGGCGATCTGGCCGAACGACGGGCGCGCCGGCACGAAGGCGACGGTGCGAACCCGCTTGCTGCGGGCCGCGCTCTTGGAGGACTTGGCGGGGGAGGCCTTGGCGCTGGCAGCGGCCTTGCGCTTGGTGGGCTTGGCGGTGCCGTCCGCAGCAACTGCCGCCAACGGAAGCGCAACTGCAGTGATCAACGTGATCAACCCGCGAATCATCGCCGATACCGAAATTTGCATCTTTTTTGCCACAACAACCCCTTGACAGCCGCTGACGCGAGTGTAGGTGAAAGAAAAAAAGCGCGCAAGATCAAAAACTTACGCGCCCTTTCTCTATCTGTACCTTAGGGTTTGTCAGGTCTGTGACAAAGTCGGCAGATCAGCTCATCCCTGGGCAGCGACGCGTTCGCTCTTGCTGTGCAGCTTGTTCATGGCCGCGAGGTAAGCCTTGGCCGAAGCCACCACGATGTCCGGATCAGACCCGACTCCGTTGACGACGCGGCCACCATGCTGCAGTCGAACCGTCACCTCTCCCTGGGATTCTGTGCTCCCCGAGGTGATGGCATTGACCGAATAGAGCAGCATTTCGGCGCCACTTTGCAGCTTGGATTCGATGGCCTTCAAACTGGCATCGACCGGGCCGTTGCCGTCGCTCTCGGCATGGTGCTCGACGGCGCCGGCCGAGAACGCGACCTTGGCGTGCGGCCGCTCGCCCATCTCGGAGTGCTGCGACAGCGCGAGCAGCCGGTAGTGCTCGCTCTCGGCCGTCACCGCCTCGTCCATCACCAGCGCGAGGATGTCCTCGTCGAAGATGTCGCTCTTGCGGTCGGCCAGTTCCTTGAACTTGGCGAACGCCGCATTGATCTCGGCCTCGGATTCCATCGCGATGCCGAGGTCCTGCAGGCGCTGCTTGAAGGCATTGCGCCCCGACAGCTTGCCCAGCACGATCTTGTTGGCCGCCCAGCCCACGTCTTCGGCACGCATGATCTCGTAGGTGTCGCGCGCCTTCAGCACGCCGTCCTGGTGGATGCCGGACGCATGCGCGAACGCATTCGCGCCGACCACTGCCTTGTTCGGCTGCACCACGAAGCCGGTCGTCTGCGAGACCAGGCGCGAGGCGGGCACGATCTGCGTCGCATCGATGCCGAGGTCGAGGCCGAAGTAGTCGCGGCGCGTCTTCACGGCCATCACGATCTCTTCGAGCGAGCAGTTGCCGGCACGCTCGCCCAGGCCGTTGATCGTGCACTCGACCTGTCGCGCGCCGCCGATCTTGACGCCGGCCAGCGAGTTGGCGACCGCCATGCCGAGGTCGTTGTGGCAGTGCACCGACCACACCGCCTTGTCGGCGTTCGGGATCCGCTGGCGCAGGTCCAGGATGAAGTTGCCGTACAGCTCGGGGATCGCGTAGCCGACGGTGTCGGGGATGTTGATCGTCGTCGCGCCCTCGGCGATCACCGCCTCGAGCACGCGGCACAGGAAATCGGGGTCGGAGCGGTAGCCGTCTTCCGGCGAGAACTCCACATCGCCGCTCAGGTTGCGCGCGAAGCGCGTGGACAGGCGCGCCTGCTCGTACACCTGGTCCGGCGTCATGCGCAGCTTCTTCTCCATGTGCAGCGCGCTGGTCGCGAGGAACAGGTGGATGCGCGTCGAGGCGCCGCCCTGCAGCGCCTCGGCGGCGCGCGCGATGTCGCGGTCGTTCGCGCGCGCCAGCGAGCAGACGGTGCTGTCCTTCACCACYTGGGCGATCGCCTTCACCGCTTCGAAATCGCCGTTCGACGCCGCCGCGAAGCCGGCCTCGATCACGTCGACCTTCAGGCGCTCGAGCTGCCGGGCGATGCGCAGCTTCTCGTCCTTGGTCATCGAGGCGCCGGGCGATTGCTCGCCGTCACGCAAGGTGGTGTCGAAAATGATCAGTTTGTCGGTCATGGGGTGACTCCTCAGTTCTGGTGATCGGCTCGGATCTTAGGCGAGCTCTGCGGCCTTGAAGGCCAGTTCGCCCCGGCGCAGCGCCCGCTGCAGGCCCGACACGATGGCCTTCAGCGAGGCGGAAACGATGTTGGCATCGATGCCGACACCGAACAGCGTCACCGCATCGCCCACCCGC
>NZ_JBFUCB010000794.1:0-2369 GCF_056405435.1 Rhizobacter sp. P1_G5
CCCCATGTCGACGACCTCGTGCAGGCCGCCGCGGTGTCGGCGGGTGCCGCGGCCCTCATCCTGCACGACCCCGGGTTCGGTGCGCTGGTCCGGCAGGACCGCAACCGGCAGCTGATGCGTTCGCATGCGCTGCGCTGCGCCGCCCTCGCCGCGGCGCTGCTCGCGCTCGGCGCGATCGGCCCCGTCTTCGACGGGCTCGCGCCCGGCCTGCTGGCCGCTTGGGCGGGCGCGAGCCTGGTCGCCACGTCGGTCGCGCGGATGCTGGTGGCGCGGGCGCTGCGGGCGCTGCAGCGCCGGGGTGCATTCGCCGAGCGCGTGGTCGTGGTGGGCAACGGCGCCTGCCTGGAACGGGTGCTGCACGCGTTGCACGGCAGCCGGCCGCACACGATCGAGCTGTCCGGGGTCTTCGACGACGCGGCGGCCGCGCCGGGCCCTGCGCTTGCGGGGCTCATCCAGCTCGGCCAGGAACGGCGCATCGACTGGATCCTGCTCGCCCTGCCGGCGGACTCGCCCGACGCCGCCGCTCGGCTCGCGTCGCTGCTGCTGCGGCTGAAGGCCCTGTCGGTGCCGATCGGCCTGTGCACCGACGACGTGGACAGCGCGCCGCAGCCGGTGGCCGATGTCCTCCCGCGGCGCGTGCTGCGCTTCGACGCGCACGATCTCGCGAGCTTCACCGCCGTGGCGAGCCGCTTCGGCGAGCAGGCCTACGGCTTCGCGGTGACGCCGAATGTCGACCACCTGATCCGCCTCGACGAGAGCGCTGCCTTCCGCGACCTGTACGCCGCGGCCGACTACATCCTGCTGGACAGCCGCTTCCTGGCCCGGTTGATGCAGGTGACACGCGGCCTGCGCCTGCCGGTGTGCACCGGCAGCGACCTGGTCGCGACGCTGCTGCGCGAGGTGGTGCAGGCCGATGACGCGCTGGTGCTGATCGGCTGCAGCGACGCCCAGGCGCAGACGCTGGCCGCGCTGCACGGCCTGTCGCGGCTGGCGCATTTCAATCCGCCGATGGGCTTCATCCGGGATCCCCAGGCGGTGGAGGACTGCCTGTGCTTCATCGAGGCGCACAGCCCGTTCCGCTACTGCCTGCTGGCCGTCGGCGCCCCGCAGCAGGAGATGCTGGCGCAGATGTTGAAGGCGCGCGGGCGGGCGCGCGGCCTCGCGCTGTGCATCGGCGCGTCGATCAACTTCCTGACCGGCAACGAGCGGCGCGCGCCGCACTGGATGCAGCAGGCAGGCCTCGAATGGTCGTTCCGGCTGATGCAGGACCCGCGCCGGCTGGCCGGCCGCTACCTGGTGCGCGGGCCGCGCGTGTTCGCGCTGCTGCGCCGCGCGGAGATCGTGCTGAGGCCGCCGGTGGCGATCGGGCCCGTGGGGGACGGCTCAGTGGCTCCAGGCCGGCTGCAGGCGACCCTGCTCGTCGAAGCGGTAGCGGCCATCGAGCCAGCCTTTGCCGAACAGGATCAGCGCCTGGTCGTAGTAATGGGTGGCAGCGCCTGAGGCGCCCAATCGCAGCGAGGCCTGCACCCGCTCGGTCTGCTGTGCCAGGCCGGGTGCGTCGCCGAGCACGCTGAGGAAGGGCAGCAGCGCACCCGAGAAGCCGACCGGCGAGTAGTCGGACTTCAGCGCCCGTCCGGTGCGCGGATCGACCTTCTCGGGCGGTACGCCGGTCGCACGCGTGAGGGCCGCATACGGGGCCAGCAGGCGCACCAGGCCCGCGCTGCCCGGCCCCGACATGCCGGCCCACAGGTAGACGCGGATGCCGTCGTAGCTGGCCGACGGCGCCGCCTCGGTGTCGGCCAGCACGCCGCCGGCCGCGTCGATGACCAGGTTGTCCGGCGCCACGCCGGCGCTGAAGATCTGCGGCGCCATGCGCAGGTAGCCGTCCCAGATCGACTGCCACGGGCCCTGCGGATCCGTCACCGCGAGGTAGCGGAACAGGAAGCCCGGCAGGTAGCTCGGGTTGATGCGATGGCGGCCCTTGTCGAGCACGAAGCCGACCGCGCCCGGCAGCAGCACCGGCCCGGCCGGACCGGCGTTCGCCACCTCGCGCAGGCGCACCTGCTCGAGCAGGCTGCGGCCGGTCTTCGCGTAGGCCGGCGCGTTCCACAGCCGCGCCGCCTCGAGCAGCGTGTAGGCGAGCCACAGGTCGGCGTCGGACGCGGAGTTGCCGTCCTTCACGCCCCAGCTGCCGTCGGCTCGCAAGCCCCACAGCCAGGCCGGCAGCGTCTCGCCGAGGCGGCCCCCTGCCAGGTTGTCGCCGGTCCAGCTGAGCAGCGTGTCGAAGCGGGCGCGGTCGTTGGCGACCAGCGCGAAGAAGAGGCCGTAGGACTGGCCCTCGGACGTGCTCTTGCGATCGAAGGTGAGGT
>NZ_JBFUCB010000795.1:0-2364 GCF_056405435.1 Rhizobacter sp. P1_G5
GTGCTGCACTGGTGGACCTCGGCCGGCGAGCGCCGCGCCGTCGAGCAGCTGGTGCAGCAGCTCGACAAGCGCGGCATCGCCTGGAACGACGCGGCGATTCCCGGCGGCGGCGGCGGCGGCGCGATGAAGGTGCTGAACAGCCGCGTGCTGGCGCGCGACCCGCCCGATGCGGCGCAGGTGATCGGCCGCACGCTGGCCGACTGGTCGGACCTCGGACTGGTGCTGCCGCTCGACGAGGTGGCGCAGCGCAACCGCTGGAGCCAGTCGCTGTTTCCGGTGGTGCAGCGCGTGATCACGCACCGCGGCCGCATCGTCGCGGCACCGCTCGGCGTGCACCGCATCAACACGCTGTTCTACAACCAGCGGGTGTGGGCGCGGCTGAAGCTCAGCGTGCCGAAGGGCTGGGGCGACGTCGAGCAGGCGGCGGCCACGCTGCGCAGCGCCGGCGTCGCACCGTTCGCGTGGAGCGACGAGCCGTGGCAGATCGCCACCGTGTTCGAGACGCTGTTGCTGTCCGAGGGCGGGCCGGCGCTGTATGCCGAGCTCGCCGCCACGCAGCGCTGGCAGGCCTGGCAGGACCCGCGCGTGATGAAGGCGCTGGAGCGGCTGCGCTGGCTGCGGCGGCTGAATGGCGAGACGGCCATCGAGCAGCGCTGGACCGCGTCGGCGCGCCAGCTCTTCACCGGCGATGCCGGCATGCTGATCATGGGCGACTGGACCGGCGGCGAGCTGACCGCCTGGGGCGCGCAGGCCGGCCGCGACTACGGCTGCGCGCCGGTGCCGGGCACCGCCGGCATGCACCTGTACAGCATCGACACGCTGGCGATGCTGGCCGGCACGAAGAAGCGCGAGGCCGAGCAGGAGCGCATGGCCGAAGTGGTGGTGTCGCCGGCGGCGCAGCTCGCCTACAACCAGGCCAAGGGCTCGGTGCCGGTGCGCGACGACATCGACCCCACCCAGCTCGACGAATGCGCACGCGACTCGTGGCAGACGCTGAAGCGCGCCGACAGCCCGCTGCTGCCGAGCATCGCGCACCGGATGGCGGCCGACGAGGCCACGAAGGACGCGCTGGCCGATGCGTTGCACCGTTATGTGAAGGACCCCGCCGTCACGCCCGCCCGCGCGCAGGAGCGCCTGGTGGCGCTGATCCGCAGCGCGGCGCGATCGCCCGCTTCTCCTTGAAGACTGCGCCATGAACCTCGCCCGCAAGCGCACCATCCTCGCCGTCGACGACGACCAGAAGACCCGGCAGCTGCTGAAGCTGTACCTGGAGAAGCACCAGTACGTGGTGCAGCTCGCGGCCGACGGCGYGAGCTTCCGCAGCGGCTTCGAGCGCTACCGCGACGACCTGAGCCTGGTGATCCTCGACGTGATGCTGCCCGACACCGACGGCTTCGCGCTGTGCCAGATGGTGCGCCAGCGCGCGCCGACGCTGCCGATCATCATGCTGACCGCGAGCGCGGACGACACCGAGCGCATCGTCGGGCTGGAGCTCGGTGCCGACGACTACATCGGCAAGCCGTACAACCCGCGCGAGCTGCTGGCGCGCATCAAGGCGATCCACCGGCGCGCCGGGCAGACCGAGGGCGGCGCGGCAGCGCGCTACCTGCGCTTTGCCGGCTTCCGGCTGGATCGGCTGGAGCGCACGGTGACGGGGCCGGACGGCCAGCCGCTGGCGCTGACCGCGATGGATTTCGACCTGCTGCGGCTGCTGGCCGAGCATGCCGGCGAGGTGATGGAGCGAGCGCGGCTGATGGAGCAGACGCGCGGCCGCGACCTCGGCCCGGCCGACCGTTCGCTCGACGTGCAGGTGAGCCGGCTGCGCCAGCGGCTGGGCGACGACGGCAAGCAGCCGGCGCTGATCAAGACGGTGCGCAGCAGCGGCTATGTGTTCTCCGTCGAGGTGCTGGCCTCGCATGATTGACTGGCGTACTGTGGCGCAGCGGCTGCTGCCGCGCACGCTGCGCGGGCGGATCATGCTGGTGATGGTGGCCGGCGTGCTGCTGAGCCAGCTGCTGGGCACGGCGATCTGGGCCTGGCAGCTGCGCGCGAATGCGTTGCGCGATGCGCGCGATGCCGCGCAGCAGACGGCGCAGAGCGCGGCCGGCGCGATCCGTTTCTTCCGCGACCTGCCGGCGCAGTACCGGCCGTTGCTGATCGAGCAACTGCGCACGATGGGCGGCACGCGCTTCTTCGTCAACGTGAACCGGGCGCGCGTGGCGACCGGTGCGTTCGCGCCGTCGCGCCTGTCGGAGACGGTGGTGCGCAGCGTACGCGAGCGGCTGCTGGCGCAGGTGGGCGACACCACGTCGTTCGAGGCCGCGTTCGCGTGGCCGGACACGCTGGTGGTGGCCGATGATGGCC
>NZ_JBFUCB010000796.1:0-2361 GCF_056405435.1 Rhizobacter sp. P1_G5
CTCGTAGRGGATGTCGCTGCCGATCACCAGGTCGAAGCGGCCGCTGATCGTCTGCTCGTCCTGCGGCACGGGTGGCAGCAGGTCGTCGGCGGATTCGGACCACTGCCCGTGCCGGTAGGCCATCGGCAGCAGGCCGTTGAGCCGCAGGTTCTCGGCGAGGAAGCCGGCGGTGAGCGGATGGCAGTCGCTCGCGGTCACGTCGCTGCCGCGGCGGTGGCTGACCAGGCTCGCGAGCGCGAGGCCGCAGCCGATCTCGAGGATGCGCTCCTGCGGCACCATCGCACGCACCGCCATGCGCGCGGCAAGCTGCAGGCCCGACGGCCACAGCAGCCCGAACAGCGGCCAGGCCGCCGACGAGATGCCCTGCTGGAGCGCGAGGTGGTGGGGGTCGGAGAACTGCTGGCGGTCCAGCAACGAGCGAATCTGCAGGTCGGCAACGCCGTCGATGGCGATGTGCTCGTGTTTGACCAGATATCCAGGCATCGCGCAGTGTAGGCGCGATGCCTGGGACGCGCTTGTCAGCCCTCTTTCCGCAGCGACGGGAACAGGATCACGTCGCGGATGCTCGGGCTGTCGGTGATCAGCATCATCAGCCGGTCGATGCCGATGCCGCAGCCGCCGGTCGGCGGCATGCCGTACTCGAGTGCGCGGATGAAGTCGGCGTCGTAGAACATCGCCTCCTCGTCGCCGGCATCCTTGTTGGCCGCCTGCGCATGGAAGCGCGCCGCCTGGTCCTCGGCGTCGTTCAGCTCCGAGAAGCCGTTCGCGTACTCGCGGCCGGTCATGAAGAGCTCGAAGCGCTCGGTGATGCCGGGGTTGGAATCTGACGCACGCGCCAGCGGCGACACCTCGACCGGGTAGTCGATGATGAAGGTCGGGTGCCACAGCTTCTCCTCGACCACGGCCTCGAACAGCCCGAACTGCAGCTCCGGCAGCTTCCAGTGCGCCGGCGCTTCCTCGCCCGCCGCCTTCAGCTTCGCGCGCAGCACCTCGGCGTCGCCGGCCTCGGCCTCGCTCAACCCGGCGTGCACCACCAGCGAATCGCGCACCGACAGGCGCGTGAACGGCTTGTCCAGGTCGACCGGCTTGCCGGCGTAGGTGATGCTGGCCGAGCCGGTGGCCTGCCGCGCCGCATGGCGCAGCACCTGCTCGGTGAAGTCCATCACGTCGTGGTGGTTCCACCAGGCCGCGTAGAACTCCATCATCGTGAACTCGGGGTTGTGGCGCACCGAGATGCCTTCGTTGCGGAAGTTGCGGTTCACCTCGAACACCCGCTCGAAGCCGCCGACGATCAGCCGCTTCAGGTACAGCTCGGGCGCGATGCGCAGGAACATCTGCTGGTCGAGCGCGTTGTGGTGCGTGGTGAACGGCTTGGCGTTCGCACCGCCCGGGATCGGGTGCAGCATCGGCGTCTCGACCTCCATGAAGCCGTGCTCGATCATGTAGTGCCGGATCGAGCCCAGCGCCTTGCTGCGGGCGACGAAGCGCGCACGCGCCTCCTCGTCGGTGATCAGGTCGACATAGCGCTGGCGGTACTTCTGCTCCTGGTCGGCCATGCCGTGGAACTTGTCCGGCAGCGGCCGCAGGCTCTTGGTCAGCAGGCGCAGCGTGGTCACGCGCACCGACAGCTCGCCGGTCTTGGTGCGGAACAGCGTGCCCTCGGCACCGAGGATGTCGCCCAGGTCCCAGTGCTTGAACGCGGCGTACACCT
The DNA here is from genome assembly GCF_056405435.1 of Rhizobacter sp. P1_G5. Lineage (NCBI taxonomy): Bacteria > Pseudomonadati > Pseudomonadota > Betaproteobacteria > Burkholderiales > Sphaerotilaceae > Rhizobacter > Rhizobacter sp. P1_G5. The sequence continues at coordinate 1,712 of NZ_JBFUCB010000796.1, forward strand.
CGTCGCCCAGCGCGTCCTTCGTGACGAACAGCTGCAGGCGGCCGGTCGAGTCCTGCAAGGTCGCGAAGCTCGCCTTGCCCATCATCCGCTTGAGCATCATCCGCCCGCCCAGGCTCACGACGATGCCCTGCGGCTCCAGCTCCTCGTTCGGGATCTCGCCGTACTTGCGGATCAGGTCGAGCGCATGGTGCTTCGGCTTGAAGTCGTTCGGGAATGCGACGCCGCCCTGCTGGCGGATCGCGGACAGCTTCTCGCGGCGTTCGGCGATCAGCTTGTTTTCGTCTTCGGGCGGCTGGGGAGGAGGGGTATGGGTCATGTGGGGCTCGGGAAATGCGCCGCAATTTTAGGCGGGCCGCCCGGGATTCCCCGGCCCGGGTCGTCCAGGCCGAATAAAATCGCCCGTTTGCCTCGCGGGTGCCCCGCGTAGCGCCTGCCTTTCGAGAGCCCCCATGCCGACTCCCTCCATCATCCGTGACCGCAAGCTGCGCCTGGCGCTGGTGGGCTGCGGCCGCATCGCGCAGAACCACATCGCGGCGCTGAAGCAGCATGCCGACCGGGCCGAATGGGTCGCGGTCTGCGACAACCAGCCCGAACTGCTGGCCAAGGCCGTCGAGCTGACCGGCGCCCCGGGTTTCGCATCGCTCGATGCC
>NZ_JBFUCB010000797.1:0-2351 GCF_056405435.1 Rhizobacter sp. P1_G5
CTGTAGCGGTTCATCTTGTCCAGCGCGTCGTGCAGCGTCGGCATGGTCTCGTGCAGCAGGTCGCCGGGCAGGCGCCCGACCGGCCCCTGCACGTCCAGCCGCTCGTGCACCAGGTCGTCGGTGAAGCGCGCGCGCCCGCGCAGGAACAGCCGCGTGACCCGGTCAGGGTACCAGTCGCCATGGCGCATCCACTGTCCGCAAAAACGCGACAGGCGTGACAACTGGTAGCCGGCGGGGCCCTCGGTGGGGACCTCCCCAGGGGCCGCGCCGGGCGCCACGGCGGCCCGGATCGCCGCCGCCAGCGCTTCGCTGACCCGCTCGTCGGCATCCAGGCTCAGCACCCAGCGCCCTTGCGCCAGGTCCAGCGCCCGGTTCTTCTGCCGGCCGAAACCCGGCCAGTCGTCGGTACGGGTCACGCGGGCGCCGAGCGCCGCGGCCTGCTCGCGGGTGTCGTCGGTGCTGCCGGCGTCGACGACGATCCACTCGTCGGCGAACGCGACGCTCTTCAGGCAGTCCGAGATCTGGTGGCCTTCGTTGCGGGTGATGACGATGACCGACAGGTTGGGAACGGACATGGAAGGCGACAGGCGCATGCAGCTTGGAGGTGCGGGGATTGTAGGCAGTGCCGGCGAACGATAATGCGCCCGGAATGAGCACCCCCACCCCGCCCCTGAAAGAGCGCCTGAAGCGCCTGGCCCCGTATTTCGCCGACAGCGGCAAGGGCTTCGTCCTGATGATCGTCGGCTCGATCATCGGCGCGCTGACCGAGCCGGTGATGCCGGCGCTGATGAAGCCGCTGCTCGACAAGGGCTTCACCGCCGACGGCATTCCGCTGTGGATGGTGCCGGTCGCGATCATCGGGCTGTTCTTCATCCGCGGCGTCGCCGGGCTGATCGCGCAGTACGGCCTGGCCTGGTCGGCCAACCGCGGCACCCAGGCCTTGCGCACCGCGATGTTCCAGCGGCTGATGACGGTGCAGCCGACGCTGTTCAGCCACAACACCGCCAGCAGCCTGACCAACACGCTCACCTACGAGGTGCAGGCCGGCGCGGGCCTGCTGGTCGGCTCGGTGATGACGCTGGTGCGCGACTCGGCCACGCTGGTCGCGCTGATGGCCTACCTGCTGTGGATGAACTGGCAGCTGACGCTGTTCGTCGGCGTGCTGGTGCCGGCGGTCGCCTTCGTGATGCGCATCCTCAGCAAGCGGCTGCACCGGCTGACGGTCGAAGGCCAGCAGGCCACCGACCAGCTCGCCTACGTGGTCGAGGAGAACGTGCTCGCCTGGCGCATCGTCCGCCTGCACGGCGCCGAGGCCGGCCAGGCCGGCCGCTTCCGCGCCCTCAGCGACACGCTGCGCCGGCTCGCGATCAAGTCGACGATGGCGGCCGCGACGATGACGCCGGTGACGCAGATGATCGCCGCCTGCGGCCTGTCGGCGGTGATCGTCGCGGCCCTCTGGCAGAGCACCCACTACGGCGGCACGGCCGGCAGCTTCGCCGCGTTCATCACCTGCATGCTGATGCTGCTGGCGCCGATCAAGCACCTGTCCGAGGTGGCCGGGCCGATCACCCGCGGGCTGGCCGCGCTGGAGCGCGGCGTCGCGCTGATCACCGATGCGCCGGTCGAGGAAGGTGGCGGCTTCGACCCCGGGCGCGCCCAGGGCCGCGTCGAGATGCGCCATGTCGGCCTGCGCTACAAGACCGACCAGGYGCCGGCGCTGGACGACGTGAACCTGCGGTTGAACGTCGGCGAGACGGTGGCGCTGGTCGGGCCGTCGGGCGCCGGCAAGACGACGCTGGTGAACCTGCTGCCGCGCTTCCTGGAGCCGAGCGACGGCGAGCTGCTGCTCGACGACCGGCCGCTGCGCGAGTGGGACGTGGCGGCGCTGCGCCGCCAGTTCGCGCTGGTCAGCCAGGACGTGGTGCTGTTCAACGACACCGTGGCGGCCAACGTGGCGCTCGGCGACACCGGAGCGCACGATGCTCGCCGCATCGATACCGCCCGCGTGCGCGAGGCACTGCGCGCGGCCAACCTGCTGAAGTTCGTCGACGAGATGCCGCAGGGCCTGGACACGCTGATCGGCCACAACGGCAACCAGCTGTCGGGCGGCCAGCGGCAACGGCTCGCGATCGCGCGCGCCATCTACAAGGACGCGCCGATCCTGATCCTCGACGAGGCCACGTCGGCGCTCGATTCCGAATCCGAGCGCCTGGTGCAGGAGGCGCTGGACCGGCTGATGAAGGGCCGCACCAGCCTCGTGATCGCGCACCGGCTGTCGACCATCAAGGCCGCCGACCGAGTGCTGGTGCTCGAAGCCGGCCGCGTCGTCGAGCAGGGCACGCATGCCGAGC
>NZ_JBFUCB010000798.1:0-2347 GCF_056405435.1 Rhizobacter sp. P1_G5
CGCCTGCGCTGCAAAGGGGATCTGCTCCTACGCGAAGCTCGGAAGGCGCCGATGGCGGACGCGGCGGCGCGGTCCGAACATCGTCCGCGTTCTCAGCAGTCCGACCCCTTGCACCCATGCGCAGCCGCCTGATCACCGATGGTCTCCACCCCCTGGAAGACGAAGCCCTGATGAACGCCCTCGACACCATCGACGCGACAAGCCGACCCGATGGCGTGCAGATGGTCTTCGGCGTCGAGGACAGCAATCACCGCGTCTACCGGTTGATCGAGACCTCCAGCCTGCTCGAAGCAGTGCGCGTCATCGGCGCGATCCGCGAGCTCGGGCTGAGCGGCGCACCCGGGCGCAGGGAACACGGCGTGCTGCTGCAGCGGGTGTTCGTCCGCGCGGCGAGGCATGTGGAGGGACCGGAAAAGCACAAAGCCCACTGAGCTTCAACTTGAGTTAGACCTCAAGTCAGACCTCAGTGGGCTTTTTCCGTGCTGGTTAGTGGGACCTAACCGTTCTAGCTGGCTATCTATGGTCGGGGTGGCGGGATTCGAACTCGCGACCCCTTGCACCCCATGCAAGTGCGCTACCAGGCTGCGCTACACCCCGACGTAAGCCGCGCAGTATAGCGTGGAAATCCGGCGGTTCCGGTCAGGCAACAAGCCCTCAAGCAACCAGCAGGTGGCGGATCGAGATCAGCTCTTCGCGCATCTGCGTCATCGACACCTCGTCGACGATAACGACCGGTTGCGGAATGGGTGCGTCCTCGGGGGCAGCATCGAGCGGCAACTCGGAATCGGGGCCGGCTGCATCGAGCTCGGCATCCGGTTCGCCGTCGAACTCTGCATCGTGAGCGTCCGGCGCGCCGGACGATGCCGACGACGACGAAGCCCGCGAATGGACCAGCTCGGTGAGCCGGTTGCGGGCCCCGCTGATCGTGAAGCCCTGCTCGTACAGCAGCTCGCGGATGCGCCGGATCAGCAGCACCTCGTGATGCTGGTAGTAACGCCGGTTGCCGCGGCGCTTCATCGGCTTGAGCTGCGTGAACTCTTGCTCCCAATAGCGCAGCACGTACGGCTTCACGCCGCACAAATCGCTAACCTCACCAATGGTGAAGTAGCGTTTGGCAGGGATGGCGGGAAGCGCTTTCTCCATTGAAATCAAGGAGTTCGAGAGAGAAAGCTAAGACTTTACTCGAAGTCGTCACCCGCCGGTATGTCGCCCTGCACAACTCCCTTCAGTTTGTGACTGGCGTGAAAAGTTACAACATTCCGCGCCTTGATCGGTATCGATTCCCCGGTCCGGGGGTTGCGCCCCGGCCGCGGCGCCTTGCGCCGGATGTTGAAATTACCGAATCCCGACAGCTTCACGTCCTCGCCCTTCACCAGCGTGCCGTGGATGATGTCGAAAAAAGCCTCGACCATGTCCTTCGATTCGCGCTTGTTCAGGCCCAGCCGCTCGAACAGCAGCTCGGCCAGTTCGGCCTTGGTGAGCGTCGGCGTCTCGAGCGTCGGCAGCAGCACACGGGCCGGGGATTTGTCGTCGTTGTGGTCGTCCATCGCGGCCTCCCCTCAGCCGCGAAGGCGCACGCCGAGGCGGGCCTTCAGGCTGTCCAGCACCTTGTGCACGCCGGCCTCGATGCGCTCGTCGGTCAGCGTCGCGGCGTCGTCCAGCAGCTCGAGCCGGATGGCCAGGCTGCGTTCGCCGGCGGCCATGTCGGCGGCAGGCGTCGCCGGCTTGTAGATGTCGAACAGCCGCGCCGAGCGGATCAGGCCCGGGTCGACCGCCGCGATCGTGCCGATCAGCGCCTCGTGCGTGACCTGCTCTGCGGCGATCACCGCGATGTCGCGCCAGGCCGACTGCTGCTTCGGGATCGGCTGGAACTGCGGCAGCAGGCGCTGCTGCAGTGCCGAGGCGTCCAGCTCGAACAGCACCGGCGCCTGCGGCAGCTCGTACGACTGCCGCCACTTCGGGTGCAGTTCGCCGACGTGACCGATGGCCTGCCCGTCGACCTCGATGCGCGCCGAACGGCCCGGGTGCAGCGCCGGGTGCTCGGCGGCGACGAAGCTGACCGCCAGYGGCGCGAGCAGCGACTCGATGTCGCCCTTCACGTCGAAGAAGTCGACCTGGCGTTCCTTCGCGGCCCACTGCAAGGCATCGACCGGACCGTACGCGAGGCCCGCGACGCGCAGCGGCTGCGCGATGCCGGCCACGCTGAAGGCGCCGTTGGCGACCGACGCATCGCGCCGGAACACGCGGCCCGATTCGAACACCCGCACGCGCGTGGTCTTGCGCGCCAGGTTGAAGCGCAGCACGTTGACGAGGCCGCCGATCAGGCTCGAGCGCATCACCGACAGCG
>NZ_JBFUCB010000799.1:0-2345 GCF_056405435.1 Rhizobacter sp. P1_G5
CTGCTGTACGGCGACTACCTGTCGCGGCTCAGCACGGCGCTGGTCCGACGGCATCACGGGGCTGTCCAGGGGCCAGACAGGCCTGGACGGCAGCCAGCACGGCAACGACCTGCTCAACGGCGGCGCCGGCAACGACGTGCTGATGGGCATCAACGGTTTGATCAGCAACTGCGCCATGGACGCTCGGCGAGCGTCAAGCGCAGTTCCATATGGAATGCAGATTCCGCCATCGCGGGAATTGATGTCCCTCTTCGTGGGGATGGTCGCGGTGGCGAGTGCTCGGCAGCATCGGTTCCGGCTGTTGTTGAGCAGGCAAACGTAAACGTCAAGGAGGCAACAGGATTGAAGCGAACGAAGTGCGCGTTAGGAGTTTGGCGGCCCGCCCCGGGAGTGCTGTTGCTCAGCGCTGGGCTCAGTGCCCGTTCGGATGAACTGAGCTGCTCGAAAGCGAGGAGCGGAAGGCCAAAGCGCAAGCGATGTTTGCGGAACGCTGCAAGACGGCGGCCGAGAAGATACATCCACCGTGGACGATGTCGAGGGCATCTGCTTGTTCAAGATTCGACCCAGAGGGGGCTCGAAACCTCCCTCACGCTTCATTAACTAGACTTGGTGGGGAAAATGAATAATTCGATTCTCTTTCATCGCGCGATATCCCTGTGTTTCCTCATTCTGATGCCGGCGTTCGCCGGGGCGGCTGAATCGTTTGAGGGAACTTTCTATAGCAAGTCCCACATACTGCGACTGCATCAAGTTGATTCCCGCGTATGCGGAGAATGGAGTTACGCCACGCAGTCAAGCAATCGCGAAGGACTCGTCGCAGGCGTGATTGTAAATGGGGCACTGTTTCTAAATGAATGTCCGGATTTCGAGCTCGTATGCACGCCCGAACCAGCAGATTCTCGTCCGCAAAAGTACAAGCTGAAAGGGCGCAACTTGGCGCGAGATAGCTATAAAGGGGCCCACGAGATTTTTGTGCGTGAAAGTTCGGGGGTGCCTGTTTGGAACAATGCTCAAGCAAAAGAAGCGGAATCATTTCTTAATTCTTGTAAGTGGTAGCCAAGGCCTTCGAAGACGGAATCGACCATGGCACCGCTTTGAGTTTCGCGGTGGTGATTCATGGATAATGGGGGTGGGTGACGATTCCATATATCGCGCAAAGCTTGCCCATGGCTCGGACGATCGATGCGGTGATGCAATTGCCTCCCGAGACGTGGGAATTAACCCCGGGTGGTGAGCGCATTCGCTGATTGAAACGGACGCTGGTCTGTAAAGGCTGATGGGTCGGCAAAATTGCTGGTTTTGAGGCCGCAAGATTGCGAAGTATCCTGTCGAGTTGAAATTGAATTTGCTCTTGAATTAACGCTATCAGAGGATTGCATGGACGCCTACAAAACACTTTCGCCGACTGAGTATGTCGATTTGGCGTATAGGGTGGTTCGCTTGGCTGAAACTGAATTCAAGATGATTTATATCGACAGCGTCGGTAAGGCAACCATTGGCATTGGCTTTCTCATGGGTCTCCCGTCAGTGCCGCTGGTTCGTGACGAGGTATTTAAAACGCTAGGCTTTCACGATAAGGATGCAAGCTCTTCGGCCTCGGTGCGTCAAATTGAAACCGCATATCGACGTGAGTTGCAGGATATTTTTGATCGCAATTGGGTGAGTGGAACAAATAGCTCCGGGTTCAACCCGCACTTTAGAGCTGCCGTCGATGAGGTGATGTCTCGTCGATATAACGATCAACAGTTGAGTTTTCCGAAGCGAGAACTTTTCACGTTGTCGTCCGATGTGGATTCATCAGGCTACAACTTGGAGATGAAGCAGATATTTGGTGCTGTTCGGAGTTTGTATGAGAACAGGGTGTATTCTGGTTTCCAAGTTCCTCAAGGCGGAATTCCTGCCTCGAGAGAAATGGTCGCCCTGTTGAATCTGACTTATGTCGGCTTGCAGAGAGATGCGATGGTTTCGCTCGCGAAGCCGATTTCTGCTGCGAGTCGCGCTGAAGTCTGGTATGCACTACGCTATGGTGCGCTAACAGAATACGAAAGGCGGAAGATGGCCGGTCCGCCAGCTGGTCAGGCTGCTTTTAATACAAACAAATATGGCTATGCGAAGCGTCTGATGCTTAGTGCCGAAATATTCGGGCTCTATGAGAGTGATGATGCTCCGTTGGCAGCAGAGGCCAAGGAAGTATTGGCGATGGTCACTACTCGGCGTTCAGATATATTGAAATTTGAATCGAATTATGGCTCTCCGCCAGATGGGTCGACACCGATCAGAAATACCATTTCGGAGGCGAACAATGACCCGAATTTCAGGGCAATTGCAAAGATTCCGAATATATC
>NZ_JBFUCB010000800.1:0-2330 GCF_056405435.1 Rhizobacter sp. P1_G5
GTCCTCGAGCGTGCGCAGCTGGTGGCTCACCGCGCTCGGCGTGACGCTCAGTTCGTCGGCCGCCTTCACGACGGTGAGGTGGCGCGCGGTCGCATCGAAGGCGCGCAGCGCATTGAGCGGCGGCAGCCGGCTGCGCGGCGTCAGGCGCTTGGCGGCATCGTGCAGCGAGGGAAGGTCGGGCGTCTTGGGCATGAGGGGAGGAATTGCTTGCAAGGTTCAGGCCACGGCCGGTGTTTCGCAGCCACGGCGCGGCCTGCGACAGGCTGAGTTTTTTTGCGCCCGCCGCGGTTCTTAATCTCGGTGTTCAGCGCGCGCCGTCGTCACTAGCATCCCGCCATTCTTTCGGAGGCCCTTGCGGGGTGACACGGCATGGAAGCAGGTTCGGCGGCGGCGACGCAGCGGTTGTGGGGCGCACGGTTCAAGTCGGAGCCGTCGGCGGCGCTGAAGGCCTTGTCGCGTTCCGACCCGAGCTTCTTCCGCCTCGTGCCCTACGACCTGRCCGGCTCGCGCGCCCATGCCCGCGAGCTGCAGCGGGCCGGCATCCTGCAGGCCGCCGAACTCGATGCGCTGATGGACGCGATCGACGCGATCGGGCGCGAGTTCGCCGCCGGCGCATTGCACCCGTCGCCGGCCGATGAAGACGTGCACACCTTCCTCGAGCGCGTGCTGACCGAGCGCCTGGGTGCCATCGGCGGCAAGCTGCGTGCCGGCCGCTCGCGCAACGACCAGGCCGCCAACGACCTGAAGCTGTACCTGCGCGACCGGGCGCGCTCGATCGCCGCCGCGGTGCTCGAGCTGCAGGCCGCGCTGTTGCAGCAGGCCGAGGCCCACGTCACGACGCTGTCGACCGGCTTCACGCACCTGCAGCCGGCGCAGCCGATCGTGTTCGCGCATCACCTGCTGGCGCATGCGCAGGCGATCGGCCGCAACGTCGACCGGCTGGTCGACTGGGATCGCCGCAGCGCCCGCTCGCCGCTCGGCGCCGCGGCGCTCGCCGGTTCGGCCCTGTGCCGCTCGCCCGAGCTGTCGGCGGCGGAGCTCGGCTACGACGCGCCGTGCGAGAACTCGATCGATGCGGTCGCGGCGCGCGACCACGTGTGCGAGTTCCTGTTCATCACCGGCATGCTGGCGGTGGAGTTGTCGCGCCTGTCGGAGGAGGTGGTGCTGTGGTCGTCGCGCCAGTTCCGCTGGGTGGTGCTCGACGACGCGTACTGCACCGGCAGTTCGATCATGCCGCAGAAGAAGAACCCCGACATCGCCGAGCTGAGCCGCGGCAAGGCCGGCCGCCTGATCGGCAACCTCACCGGGATGATGGCGGCGCTGAAGTCGCTGCCGCTCGCCTACAACCGCGACCTGGCCGAGGACAAGGGCGCGGCCTTCGACAGCGTCGACACGCTCGCGCTGGTGCTGCCGGCGATGGCCGGGATGATCCGCACGATGCGCGTCGACGCCGACGAGCTGCGCCGCCAGGCGCCGCTCGGCTTCACGCTCGCGACCGAGGTGGCCGACCGGCTCGCGCTGCGCGGCGTGCCGTTCAGCGAGGCGCACGAGATCACCGGCGCGCTCGTGAAGGCCTGCGAGGCGCAGGGCATCGAGCTGGGCGAGGCCCCGGCGGCGCTGCTGGCCGAGGTCGACCCGCGGCTCACCGCCGACCTGCGGCCGCACCTGACGCTGGAAGCCGCCGTCRCCGCGCGCACCGGGCACGGCGGCACCGCACCAGCCCGCGTGCACGAGCAGATCGGCCGCTTGAAGCTGCAACTGGCCGCGCAGGCGCTGTGGTGCGCCGACTACCGGGGGCCGCGATGCTGAGCGCCGGGCCCGTGCGCGCGCAGGACGACTTCGGCAGCATCTCGCACCTGACCCAGGTGCCGCGCCGCTACTGGGGCCGCTACCTCGCGACGGCGCTGATCCTCGCGGTGCTGCTGTTCATCGCGAACGCGTTCGCGCACGGCAAGATCGAATGGTCGTACGTCGCGCGGTTCCTGACCGCGCGCTCGATCCTCGAGGGGCTGCTGAACACCGTCGTGATGAGCGTGCTCGCGATGGCGCTGGGCATCGTGCTCGGTGTCGTGACCGCGGTGATGCGGCTGTCGGCGAACCCGGTGCTCAGCAGCGTCGCGCGCGGCTACACGTGGCTGTTCCGCGGCACGCCGGTGATCCTGCAGCTGCTGCTGTGGTTCAACCTGGCGCTGGTGTTCCCGACCCTCGGCCTGCCCGGGGTGTGGGAGCTGCGCACCGTCGACGTGATGACGCCGTTCCTCGCCGCGCTGCTCGGCCTGGRCATCAACCAGGGCGCCTACACCAGCGAGGTGGTGCGCGCGGGGCTGCTG
>NZ_JBFUCB010000801.1:0-2321 GCF_056405435.1 Rhizobacter sp. P1_G5
GGAACAGGCGCTGCCGCTCGTCGGGCGTCATGCCGATGCCGGTGTCGCGCACCTCGAAGCGCAGCCGCGCCGGGGTGCCGCCGGCGCCGCCCGCCTCGCCCGCGTCGCCGGCGTCAAGCACCCGCACCGCCACCACGACCTCGCCCGTGGCCGTGAACTTGACGGCGTTGTTGCCCAGGTTCAGCAGCACCTGGCCCAGGCGCGACGGGTCGCCCACCAGCGCGGTCGGCAGCTGCAGCGGCAGTTCGAGCAGCAGCTCGAGGTCCTTCTCGTCGGCCTTCATGCCGACCACGTTGCTCAGGTTGTCCATCACCTCGCCGAGGCCGAACGGGATCGACTCGATGTCGAGCTTGCCGGCCTCGATCTTCGAGAAGTCGAGGATGTCGTTGATGATGCCCAGCAGCGATTCGGCCGAGGCGTTCACCTTCTGGATGTAGTTGTGCTGCCGGGCATCCAGGCCGCTCTGCAGGGCCAGGTGCGACATGCCGAGGATCGCGTTCATCGGCGTGCGGATCTCGTGGCTCATGTTCGCCAGGAAGCTGCTCTTCGCGCGGTTGGCGAGCTCGGCGGCGTCCTTGGCGCGCTGCGCCTCGGCGAACACCGATTCGAGGTGGGCGATGGTGTCGGCCAGCCGCTGCGTCATGGTGTTGATGCTGCGCGCCAGCAGCCCGATCTCGTCGCCGGATTCGACCGCGGCGCGTGCCGACAGGTCGCCCGCCGCGACGCGTTCGGCCACGTCGGTCAGGCGGCGCACCGGCCCCACGATGCTGCGCTGGAAGCGCCAGGCCAGCAGCACGGCCGCCAGCACCGCCAGCAGCGCGAGCGCCGCGGCGGCGAGGCGGGCGTCGGCGATGCGGTGCACGGCGCCGGTCAGCGCCTGGCCGAGGCCCGCCTGCTGGCCTGCCGTGAGCCTGGCCAGGCGCTCCAGCATCACCTCGGCCTGCGGTGCCACCTGGGTGCGGTACAGGTAGAGGTCTTCGTAGGCACGCTCGCCGTTCTGGATGCCGATGATCTGCAGCGCGAGCTCGGTCACCTCGGCACGCTGGCGCGCGAGGTGGTCGAGCAGCGCGTTCTGCTGCGCATCGAGCACGGCACGCCGGGCCGCCACCGCGTTCCAGGCCGCGGCATTGGTGGACAGCTGCGGGCCGTAGGCCAGCTTGAAGCTCAGCTCGCCCGACGCGCCATAGGCGATCAGGTTGGTCACCATCGCGTCGAACGAGGTCTGGAAGCGCAGCAGGTCGGACACCAGCTCGCGGCTGTGCGGGCTCGATTCACGCGAGCGCTGCAGCTCGAGGATGCGGCTGACGCCGTCGAGCACCTGCACGCGCCTGGCCTGCACATCGACGCGCGAGAGCCGCAGCGCGGGCTGGTTCTTCAGCGGGTTGTCGTGCAGGTCGAACAGTTGCTTCGGCAGGCCCTCCCAGCGGCGGTAGTCGGACGTCAGGTCGTTGACGAGGCGGGCCGCGCCCGTCTCGGCCCAGCTGTTCGACATGGCCTGCAGCGCGGCCAGGCGATCCTCGAACTCGCGCCGGGCCACCTGGTACTGCTGCACGTCCTGCGGGTCGCTGAGCACCAGGTAGCCGCGCACGTGCAGTTGCATGCTCAGCAGGCTGGCCTGCGCCTGCGTCGAGGCGAGCGACGCGGGGCGGCGCAGGTTCTCGGCCAGCGCGATGTCGTGCGTCAGGTGCTGCGCCCCCAGCAAGGCCAGCAGCACGACGAGCACCGTGACGCCGGCCAGCACGCCGAAGGCGGCCGTCAGCTTGCTGCCGATGCCGAGCGCATGCCAGCGCTCCCAGCGCGCCGGCCCGTTCATCGCGGCAGGCCGAGCGAGGCCCGGAAGGCGCTGCGCTGCGCGTCGCGCCCGAGCCGCACCGTGATCTCCTCGAAGTCGACGGAGGCGGCCTTGAGTGCGGCCTGCGGGCTCAGCTGCCCGCTCGTCGCGGCGGCCAGCCGCAGGTCCAGCGACTGCCAGTAGCTGAAGGCTCCGGGGATGCGCAGGTAGGGCAGCTGCAGCGGGTTGCTGAAGGTGTCGTCATAGGCCTGCAGGTACTGCCGCACGTCGGTGGCGTCCCAGCCGGCCTGCAGGTAGTCGTTCAAGCGGCCGCTGCCCTTGGGCGGCAGCAGGTGGTAGCGGCGGCCCGGGTCGATGCCGTCCCAGCCGCGCGCGGCGTAGACGCGCGATTTCGGCTCGGTGGCCATCAGCGCCAGCAGGTAGTAGGTGGCAGCCGGCACCTTGGAGTCGCGCGAGATCACGCCCGCCCAGGAGCCGCCGGTGGTGTTGCCGACGCGGTTGGGCCGCTCGGTCTTCACCCACCTGTGGC
>NZ_JBFUCB010000802.1:0-2313 GCF_056405435.1 Rhizobacter sp. P1_G5
GAGCCGGTGCGGGCGACGGCGCGGGGGCCGGCGCAGGTGAAGGGGACGGAGCGGGAGCGGGGGAAGGCGCCGGTGCCGGCGAAGGGGCTGGCGCAGGCGCGGGCGTCGGCGCATCCGACACCGGCGGCGGCGCGCTGACGTCCTCGCTGTCCTTGCCGCCGCAGGCGGCCAGCAACGCAACGCTGAGGAAGGTGGCCGCCAAGTGTCGGCCGTGGTGGCCGTGGCGAAGGACGTTTACAAACGGCATGACGCGTCTCGCTTGCTTGCAAATGTGGCGCTTCGTGTCACCGGAACACGCCCGTTCGGGGCGGGTTCCGTCAGGACACGGCGGTCATCCCCGGCGTTCGGGGGGCATACGGCCAGGGCTGCAGGATCGGTGCCTGCTGCCTCAGGCGTCGTGCACCCGCTCGCCGTCGACGCGCAACGCGCCCTGCCCCGCCAACTCCGCCACGAGCTGACGACAACCGGTCGACGCATCGGCCCAGCCGAGCTGCCGCGCGATGCCGGCGAACAGCCGCGTCGCCTCGGCCCACGCCAGCAACGCCGGCCAGTCCTGCGAGCGCTGCTCCATCAGGCGGTACTTCAGCAGCACCTTCGCGCCGTGGCGCGCATGGCGCAGCGGATCGGCGCGGAAGCCGGCGAGCCGCGAGCGGGCACGCGACAACGCGCCGGCCACGTCGTCGAACGGCGCGCCATGGCCGGGCACCACGGTCCGCACCGGCAGCCGCTCGACCAGGTCGAGGACCTCTTCGACCTCGTCGAACGCATCGACACCGTCCAGCTCCGGGAACACCACGCCGAAGCCGTTCTCCCACAACGCATCGGCCGACAGCAGCACGCCCTCATGCGCTTCGAACAACATCAACGACTGCGGATCGTGGCCCGGTGCCGCCAGCGCCTGCCACGCCCGGCCGCCGGCCTGCAGCACCTCGCCCGGTGCCAGCGACGCCTGCGCCGTGAAGCGCTCGCACAGCTGGCCGGTCGCGCGATACGACAGCGCGTCTTCGTCCCACGCCTGCACCGTGTGCCAGCTGGCGCTCGGCACCGTGACGGCAGCGCCCAGCGCGCGCTGCAGCGTCGCGTTGCCGCCGCAATGGTCGGAGTGCAGGTGCGTGTTGGCGATGCGCGCGAGCGGTGCGCCGGCCAGCGCCTGCCGCACCAGCGCCAGCGTCTGCGGCGCATGCAGGCAATGGCCGCTGTCGACCAGCACCGCGCCCTCGCCCGCCCTGCCGTGCAGCAGCACGTTGTTCGACGACAGCCAGCCGCGCTCCAGCACCTCCACGCCGGCGGGCAGCGCTGTGGTCATTGGCGGACGGCCTCGATACCGATCTGCAGCTTCACCGTGTCGCCGACGACCGGCAGCCCGTAGGTGATGCCGAAGCCGCTGCGCGAGAACTCCGCCTCGAAGTCGCCGCCGCAGACCTCGCGCTTGAGCACCGGGTGCTCGTAGCAGTTGAAGCTGACCGCGCGCAGGCTCAGCGGCTGCGAGGCGCCGTGCAGCGTCAGCTCGCCGCGCAGCTCCACCGGCTTGCCGTCGGCGAAGCGGAACTGGCTGGCGACGAAGTAGGCCTGCGGGTGGTTCTTCACGTCGAGGAAGCTGTGGCTGCGCAGGATGGTGTCGAGCGGTGCCACGCCGCTGTTGATCGACGCGGTACCGATCGTGATCGACGTTTCGCCTTGTTGCGCCGCACGATCGAGCGTGACGTGGCCGCTGATGTCGTCGAAGCGGCCGCGGCTGGTCGAGGTGCCGAAATGGCGCACCTCCCACTGGATGTGGGTGTGCGCCGGATCGATCAGGTAGACCGCCTGCGTTTGGTTCGCGGCCGGTGCTTGCGCGGCCGCCAAGTGGGCACCCGCCAGCAGTGCGGAAGCCACCAAGCTGCCCCGCAAGAACGCGGGTTTCAGAGCAGTGAAGGAGGAGGACATGCGTGCTCTCGGGGACGACAGGCTGCCGATAATGCGTCATCCGGCCGATCGCTGCCGCCAAGGACCTCCATGCCCGCAGTTCCGGCGGAATCCTCCACCTCCTCGCCGCACCTCGGTGCCGACCTGGCGCGCCTCGTGGCCGACGAGCAGACGGCGCTGCTCTACCAACGCTCGCACACCGCCACGATGACCGGCGTGCCCTTCGCGCTGCTGGTGGTCTGGGGCCTGATCCCCTACGACTCGCCGCTGCAGCTGTGGGCCTGGTTCGCGATGCGCTGCACCATCACCGGCACGCGGCTGCTGCTGCGCCAGCGCTTCTTCGCGCAGGCCGAGCCGGCGACCCGGCCGTGGCGCGGCCGGCTGCTCGCGGTGCTGGCGGTCGACGGC
>NZ_JBFUCB010000803.1:0-2303 GCF_056405435.1 Rhizobacter sp. P1_G5
CGACAAGGCGCAGGCCAAGGCGGTGCAGTCGGGCCTGGCGGTCGGCGAGGCGATCGGTGCCGGCGTCGAGCTGGCACGCGAATGCGCCAACCGGCCGGGCAACCACTGCACGCCGACCTTCCTCGCCGAGCAGGCGAAGAAGCTCGCGAAGGACCACGGCCTGAAGGTCGAGGTGCTGGACCGCAAGGCGGTCGAGAAGCTCGGCATGGGCTCGTTCCTCGCGGTCGCGCAGGGCTCCGACGAGCCGCTGCGCTTCATCGTCGCCCGCTACGAGGGTGCCGCGAAGACGCAGGCGCCGATCGTGCTGGTCGGCAAGGGCATCACCTTCGACACCGGCGGCATCTCGATCAAGCCGGCCGCCGAGATGGACGAGATGAAGTTCGACATGGGCGGCGCCGCGAGCGTGCTCGGCACGCTGCGCGCGGTGGCCGAACTGAAGCCGAAGCTGAACCTGATCGGCATCATCCCGGCCTGCGAGAACATGCCCAGCGGCCGCGCGGTGAAGCCGGGCGACGTCGTCACCAGCATGTCGGGCCAGACGATCGAGATCCTGAACACCGATGCCGAAGGCCGGCTGATCCTGTGCGATGCGCTGACCTACGCCGAGCGCTTCAAGCCGGCGGTGGTGGTCGACATCGCGACGCTGACCGGCGCCTGCGTGATCGCGCTGGGCCACCACAACTCGGGCCTGTTCACCGCCGACGACGCGCTGGCCGCCGAGCTGCTGGCCGCCGGCCAGAGCGCGCTCGACCCGGCCTGGCGCATGCCGCTGGACGAGGAATACGACGAGGCGCTGAAGAGCAACTTCGCCGACATGGGCAACGTCGGCCCGCGTGCCGGCGGTGCGATCACCGCGGCGATGTTCCTGCGCCGCTTCACGGCCAAGTACCGCTGGGCGCACCTGGACATCGCCGGCACGGCCTGGAAGTCYGGTGCGGCCAAGGGCGCGACCGGCCGGCCGGTGCCGCTGCTGACCCAGTTCGTGCTCTCCCAGGCAAAGTGATGTCACGGGCCCGCGCCACGCCGCTCCATCAAGCCACTCCCCAGGATCCGGCTTTGCCGGGCCGAGGGGAGGCGCCCCTCGGGGGCAGGAGCGAAGCGACTGGGGGGCTCACATGACCGAGGTCAGCTTCCACTTCAACGTGCCCGACAGGCTGTCGTATGCGTGCAGGTTGCTGCGCAAGGCGACTCGCCGCGGTGCACGCGTGGTAGTCGCAGGCCCCGCGCCGGTGCTCGGGCGCCTCGACAAGCAGCTGTGGGTGTTCGAACCCACCGATTTCGTGCCCCATGTGCATGCACGCGCTGGCCAGGCGATCGCGCCGCGGCTTGCGCACACGCCGGTGTGGCTGGTCGAGCAGGTGGCCGATGCGCCGCACCACGAGGTGCTGCTGAACCTGGGCGAAGCGCCTGCCGACGGCTTCGAGAGCTTCGAGCGCGTGATCGAGCTGGTCTCGCGCGACGGCGATGACCGCCCGTCGGGCCGGGCGCGCTGGAAGCATTACACCGACCGGGGTTACCCGATCGTGCGGCACGACGTCGCGCAGGAGGGCGGGTGAGCACGACGCCGCGCCAACAGCCGCCGCATCGGCTTCCGGTGTTGACCGAGGTCGTGCCGAGTGCCCGCAGTGCGCCACCGCCGGTGGCCGAGGTGGTCGAAGCACCGCCGCCGCGCGCGCCTGTGGCGCCGATCGCGCAGCCCGCGCCACCGGCGTTCGCGGCCACGGCGCCGGCTGCACTGACACCACAACTGCCGCCGCTGCCGCCACCGCCGGCGCCTCGCGCTGCTGCTGCCGCGGCCCCGCTCAGCGAAGACGTCATCGTCCAGCGCGTGCTCGCCGACGTGCAGCGCCAGCTCGACCTGGTCTTCGAATACAAGCTGCGCGAGCTGCTGGCCCCGACGCTCGCGCGCATCGCCGATTCGCTGATCCGGGACACCCGCAACGAGCTCGCGACGACGCTGCGCGAGATCGTCACCCGTGCGGTTGCGCAAGAGCTGCAGCGCACCCGCGGCGGCCGATAGGTCGAGCGCAGCGAAGACCCCCTCAAGCAACGCGCCGGGGAACCGGCTTTGCCGGGCCCCTGGCGTGGCGCCCCTCGGGGGCAGGAGCGGCAGCGACTGGGGGGCTGTCGTTTACCCTATCAACGCGGCCCGGAACTTGCTCGTTGTGTCGCCATGTCACAGCGAGCCCAACCCCTGATCCCTTGAGGACATCGCGCAACCAGACCCGAGGATTCCCGCAATGGAGGCGGTTTTTTTTGGGGTAACGTTGCGCCCGCTGAGGCTGACTCCTCACCCGTTATCC
>NZ_JBFUCB010000804.1:0-2300 GCF_056405435.1 Rhizobacter sp. P1_G5
GGGGAGATAGTCCATKCGCGCGGTGATCACGCGCACGGTGCCCGGCACCAGTTCGGCGGGGCGGGCGCGCTTCAGGCCATGCGCGGCCATGTAGCCCATCTCGCCATGGAAACCGTCGCGCAGCCACGCCAGAAGCCCTGCCTCGGCGGAGGACAGATCCACATCGGCGACGCCGATCTGTGAAAATCCGAGCGCGAGGCCCCAGTCGCGCAGCTGCGCGACCAGGCCATCACCGTCCAACTGCTGAGCTTCGGTCATTTGACGATTCTAGAAACCCGATCGCTGCCCTGGCCCGACGAGGCCGCCTGCGCCGCCACCGCGCAGCGGCTGGCGGCGCATCCCTCGCTGCGCCATGCCTTCATCGAACTGCACGGCCCGCTGGGGGCCGGCAAGACCACCTTCACGCGCCACCTGCTGCAGGCGCTCGGCGTCACCGGGCGCATCAAGAGCCCGACGTATGCGGTGATGGAGCAGTATCCGCTGCCGGGCGCACCGGTCATCTCGCATTTCGATTTCTACCGCTTCGAGGATCCGCAGGAGTTCGAGGACGCGGGCTTCCGCGACGTGTTCGGTGCCCCTGGGCTGAAGATCGCCGAGTGGCCGGAGAAGGCACAGGAGCTGCTTCCCGTGGCCGATCTGCGGATCGACATCGCGTTCGATGACGTTGACGCGGGCGAAGAGGGTGGGGGGCCGCGCCGCGTGCGCCTGGCCGCGCAGACGCCGCTCGGCGTGGAGCTGCTGGCATGAAGCGGCGCGCTGCGCTGCAAGGCCTCGGCAGCCTCGTGCTGCTGCTCGGCGCCAACGAGCTCGCGTTCGGCGCAACCATCGTCGCGGTGCGCGTCTGGCCGGCCGCCGACTACACCCGCGTGACGCTCGAGTCCGACTCGGCGCTGTCGGTCAAGCACTTCCTGGCCGAGAACCCGAACCGGCTGGTGATCGACATCGATGGGCTGGAGCTCAGTCCCGCGCTGCGCGAACTGGTGGGCAAGGTGCGTTCCGACGATCCGTTCATCGGCGGCGTGCGGGTCGGGCAGAACCAGCCGCGCGTCGTGCGCCTGGTGATCGACCTGAAGCAGGCGACCGCGCCGCAGCTGTTCACGCTGGCGCCGGTGGCGGCCTACCAGCACCGGCTGGTGTTCGACCTCTATCCGACCGAGGAGCGTGATCCGCTGCTCACGCTGATCAAGGACAAGGAGCAGGCCGAGCAGCGTGCGGCCCAGGAGGTGCAGGACGCCCTCGGCGAGTTCATCGGCAAGATCGGCCGGCCGCCGGACGTGAACATCAAGCCGCTGCCGGCGCCGGCGCCATCGCAGCCGCCGGTGGCCGCGGCCTCGCAGCCGCATGGCGGGCCGCTGGCGTCCGGTGCCGCCACGGTGCCGCCGATGTCGCAGGGGCGCATCGACCGGCTGATCATCGTCGCGCTCGACCCCGGCCATGGGGGCGAGGACCCGGGCGCGAGCGGTCCGAGCGGGCTGCACGAGAAAGACGTGGTGCTGCAGGTGGCGCTGAAACTGCGCGACCGCATCAACGGGCTGCCGGGCTTTCGCGCGATGATGACCCGCGACGCCGACTTCTTCGTGCCGCTGCAGGACCGGGTGCGCAAGGCGCGGCGCGTGCAGGCCGACCTGTTCGTGTCGATCCATGCCGATGCCTTCCTGACGCCGAAGGCGCGCGGCGCCTCGGTGTTCGCGCTGTCGCAGCACGGCGCGAGCAGCTCGGCGGCGCGCTGGATGGCCGACAAGGAGAACGCTGCCGACATGGTGGGCGGCGTCAACTTCAAGGCCAAGGACGCCGCGGTGCTGCGCGCGATGCTCGACATGAGCACGACCGCGCAGATCAAGGACAGCATGAAGCTCGGCAGCGAGGTGCTGGGCCAGATCGGCAAGGTCGGCAAGCTGCACAAGGGCAGCGTCGAGCAGGCCGGCTTCGCGGTGCTGAAGGCCCCCGACATCCCGTCGATCCTGGTCGAGACGGCCTTCATCTCGAACCCGGAAGAAGAAGCCAAGCTGCGCGACCCGCAGTACCAGCTGCAGCTGGTCGACGCGCTGACCACCGGGATCCGGCGCTACTTCGCGAAGAACCCGCCTCTCGCAAGGCAACGCCAGCTGTGAATCACGCTGTCTGGGCCCGCCGCGCTTTCCACGCCCCGAACAGCACCAGCAGCCCCGGCAGCAGGATCGCCCCCCAGATGATCTTGTCGAGGTGCTCCTTGACCCACGGGATGTTGCCGAACAGGTAGCCGGCCAGCGTCACGCCGCCGACCCACAGCACCGCGCCCGACACGTCGTACAGCGTGAACT
>NZ_JBFUCB010000805.1:0-2299 GCF_056405435.1 Rhizobacter sp. P1_G5
CCAGCCGTTGCCGACCTGGTAGCTGAGGCCGAGCCGGCCGGTGGTGGCGTTGTCGGTGCGCTCGGCGACACCGACCTCGGGAAAGTCGGGGTCGGTGCTGGGCCTGCGGTTCTCGTAGCGCGTCTTCACCCGGTCCTGCCGCACGCCGACGGTCAGCCCCCAGTGCGGGTCGAAGCGCACCTGGTCCTGCGCGTACAGCCCGACCTGCGACAGGATCACCTGCTTGTCACGGGATTGAGCGGTCGGCTCGTCGATGTGGATGCCGTACACCGGGTTCGTCATGTCCAGCGGCGTCGTCATGGCCTGCCAGCGCTGCCATTCGGCGCGGCTGCGGTCGAAGTCGATGCCGAACAGCAGCGCATGCGAGACGCCGCCGCCGTCGACCTTGCCCTGGATCGAGGTGTCGATGCTGTTCTCGTCGACCGTCTCCACGKCGTGCCGCGCCTGGCGCAGCAGCTGGTTCGGGTCGCCACCGGGGTCAGTATCGAAGAACGACAGGATGTGGTGCTTGTCCAGCGTGCGGTGCGCATAGCGCGCGTTCTGCTTCAGCTGCCAGCCGCCTTCGAAGCGGTGCGCGAGTTGCCAGCCGACCGCATCCGAGCCGGTCTCGATGCGGCTGTAGCTCGGCTCGCCTTCCTTGACCGAGGTCGGGTTGCCGTCGAAGTCGCTGGCGTACTGCACGTCGTCGGAGCTGTCGTCGCGCAGCACCTCGGCCTGCAGCGTCAGCGAGGTCTGCGGCGTCGGCTGCCACTTCAGCGAGGGCGCGAGGTACTGGCGCTTCTGCGTCATGCGGTCGCCGTTCGGGTACTGGTCCTGCGTGCCGGTGTCGAGCCCGACGCCGAYGACGCGCCAACGCCACTGGCCGTCGGCGTCGATCGCGCTGCCGACATCGGCCATCACCTGCTTGCGGTCGTAGCGGCCGGTCTGCACGCCGATCTCGCGCACCGCATCGGGCCCCGGCACCTTGCTGACGCGGTTGACCACGCCGCCGACATCGCCCTTGCCGAACAGCACCGACGACGGCCCGCGCAGCACCTCCAGCCGCTCGAGCCCGTAGACCTCGGTCTGCACGCCGAGGAAGGTGATGCCGACGTTCTGCACCAGCCCGTCGCGGAAGCTGCTGGTGTACCAGCCGTCGAAGCCGCGCAGCAGCACCCAGTCGGCCGCACGCGAATCGAAGCCGTAGGGGTTCACGGTGACACCGGGCGTCTGCGCGAGCGCATCGGTCAGTGTGGTCTGGCCCTTGTCGTCGATCTCCTGGCTGCTGATGACCGAGATCGACTGCGGGACTTCGACCAGCGGCGTGTCGGTCTTGGTGCCGACGCTGGCGCGCTGCGCGACGTAGCCGCCGGCATCGGCATCGGCGCGGGCGCGCACGGTGAGGGCGGGCAGCGTGGTCTCGGCGGTCGCGGCGGTGGCCGAGGCCTGGCGTACCGCGAAACCGCCGTTCGGCGAGCGTGTTGCTTCGAGCCCGCTGCCGGCCAGCATCTGCTGCAGCGCCTGGACCGCGCTCAGCCGGCCGCTCACGGCGCGCGAGGTCTTGCCGGCCGTGGCCTCGGCGGCCGCGAGGATCGGCAGGCCGGTCTGGCGCGACAGCTCGTTCAGCGCGGCATCCAGCGGCTGGGCGGGCACCTGGACCGCGAATTCGGCCTCGGCCTGGGCGGGGGCCTGGGCAAGCGCATGCGGCACGGCGAAGGGGCCGCTGAAGGCGGCGGCCAACGCGACGACCAGCAGGCGTTGGCGGGGGAGGGAACGCATGGGGGTACTCCAGAGGTTGTGTTGCGTGATGAACGACGAGCCGCTGGCGTGAGGGCCACTGAGGGGCCTGGGTGCTGGCTTGCGAGCTCTCCGACTACTTAGACGGATGAGCGGGGGGAAGTGGGACAGGGGACGCACGCTGTGTGGAGGGGAGCGACAGGGTGTACCTCACGGGGAACGCGCGTGCTGGAAGTGGCACTCAGTGGGCTGGCCGCCTTCTGGGGTTGACGAATCAATCCGGGCCGTGCTGTGCCGTGCTTTCCATCAATCCGATGAATTTGGAGTTGTTATGAACAAGTTATATAAGAGTGCAAAGAAGAATTTTCCTAAAATTCTCGCCAAAAGTGTCAAAGGTGAAAAAGGCAAAGATAAGGATGATATAAAGGCTGAAAAAGGCAAGGCCAAGAAGCATATGGAAGATATATCATTGGATAGCTCTTCGAGTTCCGATGCCAAGAAGCCGATTCCTAAAAACGGTCAATCTCCAGGAAACAAACGCACAGAGAGTGGCGAAAAATCACCCCGGCCTTCTGGTAATCCG
>NZ_JBFUCB010000806.1:0-2295 GCF_056405435.1 Rhizobacter sp. P1_G5
CCTGGGAGCAGCACGCGACGATGGACGAGCGCCGCCGCGCGTTCTACGAGTACCACGCGGCGATGATGGAGCCGTGGGACGGCCCCGCCTCGATGGTGTTCACCGACGGCCGCCAGATCGGCGCCACGCTSGACCGCAACGGCCTGCGCCCGTCGCGCTACATCGTGACCGACGACGACCTGGTCGTGATGGCCTCCGAATCCGGCGTGCTGCCGATGATCCCGGAGAACAAGATCGTCAAGAAGTGGCGGCTGCAGCCCGGCAAGATGTTCCTGATCGACTTCGACCAGGGCCGCATCATCGACGACGAGGAACTGAAGAACCAGTTCGCACTCGCCAAGCCCTACCGGCAGTGGATCGAGAACGTGCGCATCCGCCTCGACTCGATCGAGCTGACCGGCGAGCCGCGCGAGTTCGGCGAATCGCTGCTCGACCGCCAGCAGGCCTTCGGCTACACGCAGGAGGACATCAAGTTCCTGCTGAGCCCGATGGCGCAGGCCGGCGAGGAAGGCACCGGCTCGATGGGCAACGACTCGCCGCTCGCGGTGCTGTCGGACAAGAACAAGCCGCTGTACAACTACTTCAAGCAGCTGTTCGCGCAGGTCACGAACCCGCCGATCGATCCGATCCGCGAGGCGGTCGTGATGTCGCTGGTGTCGTTCATCGGCCCGAAGCCGAACCTGCTCGACATCAACGCGGTGAACCCGCCGATGCGGCTCGAGGTGTCGCAGCCGATCCTCGACTTCGCCGACATGGAGCGGCTGATCGAGATCGAGAAGCACACGCATGGCAAGTTCAAGAGCCATGTGATCGACATCACCTACCCGCTCGCGTGGGGTGACGAAGGCGTCGAAGCCAAGCTCGCCTCGCTGTGCGCCGAGAGCGTCGATGCGCTGAAGAGCGGCCACAACATCCTGATCATCAGCGACCGCGCGATGAACCGCGGCAACGTCGCGATCCCCGCGCTGCTCGCGCTGTCGGCGATCCACCAGCACCTGGTGCGCGAGGGCCTGCGCACGACGGCCGGCCTGGTCGTCGAGACCGGCTCGGCGCGCGAGGTGCATCACTTCGCGGTGCTGGCCGGCTATGGCGCCGAGGCGGTGCACCCGTACCTCGCGATGGAGACGCTGATCGGCCTGCACAAGGAGCTGCCGGGCGAGCTGTCGGCCGACAAGGCGATCTACAACTACGTGAAGGCGATCGGCAAGGGGCTGTCGAAGATCATGTCCAAGATGGGCATCTCGACCTACATGTCGTATTGCGGCGCGCAGATCTTCGAGGCGATCGGCCTCGACAAGGCGCTGATCGACAAGTACTTCCGCGGCACCGCGAGCCAGGTCGGCGGCATCGGCGTGTTCGAGGTTGCCGAAGAGGCGATCCGCATGCACCGCGCGGCCTTCGGCGACGACCCGGTGCTCGAGAACATGCTCGATGCCGGCGGCGAGTACGCCTGGCGCGTGCGCGGCGAGGAGCACATGTGGACGCCGGATGTGATCGCGAAGCTGCAGCACAGCGCGCGCGCGAACAAGTTCGACACCTACAAGGAATACGCCCAGCTGGTGAACGACCAGTCGCGCCGCCACATGACGCTGCGCGGGCTGTTCGAGTTCAAGGTCGACCCGGCCAAGGCGATCCCGCTCGACGAGGTCGAGCCCGCGGCCGAGATCGTCAAGCGCTTCGCGACCGGCGCGATGTCGCTCGGCTCGATCTCCACCGAGGCGCATGCGACGCTGGCCGTCGCGATGAACCGCATCGGCGGCAAGTCGAACACCGGCGAGGGCGGCGAAGACCCGGCCCGCTACCGCAACGAGCTGAAGGGCATCCGGATCAGCGCCGGCACCAAGGTCAGCGACGTGATCGCGAACAAGGTCATCGAGGCCGACTACGAGCTGCAGGAGGGCGACTCGCTGCGCTCGAAGATCAAGCAGGTGGCGTCGGGGCGTTTCGGCGTCACCGCCGAGTACCTGTCGTCGGCCGACCAGATCCAGATCAAGATGGCCCAGGGCGCGAAGCCGGGCGAGGGCGGCCAGTTGCCGGGCGGCAAGGTCACCGACTACATCGGTTTCCTGCGTTACTCGGTGCCGGGCGTCGGGCTGATCTCGCCGCCGCCGCACCACGACATCTACTCGATCGAAGACCTGGCGCAGCTGATCCACGACCTGAAGAACGCGAACCAGCGTGCGAGCATCAGCGTGAAGCTGGTGTCCGAGGTCGGTGTCGGCACCATCGCGACCGGCGTGGCCAAGGCGAAGGCCGACCACATCGTGATCGCCGGGCATGACGGCGGCACCGGCG
>NZ_JBFUCB010000807.1:0-2294 GCF_056405435.1 Rhizobacter sp. P1_G5
TGCGGGGCGGCGCCCAGCAAGCCGGAGGAGTAATGCAGAACACCGTCCGCGTCGATCACGATCGCATCGACGCCCTCCTGCGACTCGACGAGCCGCATGCCCTCTGCAAGGCCTTTCACGAACACACTCTTGGACAGTCCTTCGCTCGTGAGCCCGTCCTCGGCGAGGATGGTCACGCTGCGCACGCCGTGCGCCGACCGCCCCGTCTTCGGGTCGATCACATGGTGGAAGCGCTTGCCGTCGCGCTCGAAGAAGCGCTCATAGTCGCCCGAGGTCGACATCGCGACGTCTTCGAGCGGCAGCAGCGCGACGACCTCGCCGGGGCGGCGCGGGTCGCGCACCGCGATGTTCCAGGGGCGCCCGCGGCGGTCGCCGAGCACGTAGCTGTCGCCGCCGGCCGCCACCACCGCATGGCGGATGCCGTGGCCGCGCAGGATCGCGGCGGCGCGGTCGACCGCATGGCCCTTGGCGAAGCCGCCCAGGTCGATGCGCATGCCGGGGTGGCCGAAACGAACGGTCTTGTGTTGCGGATCGAGCAGCAATTGCTGCCAGCCGATCGCGGCGCGGGCCGCGGCCAGCTGGGCTTCGGTGGGGGCGCGCTGCTCGCGGTAGTCGTAGAGCTGGCCGGCGCTGGCGTAGGTGATGTCGAACGCGCCATCGGAGAGGCGCGAGAAATGCAGCGCCCGCTCCAGCAGCCCGTACAGCTCGTTGCTGAGCGCCACCGGGTGGGCGGCGGCTTCGCGGTTGATGCGCGACAGCTCGGACGACGCCTTCACCGGGCTCATGGTCCAGTCGATGCGCTGCATGTCGGCCATCACGGCAGCAATTGCGGCCTCGCCCGCGGGGCGGTCGTCGCTCCACAGCTCGACCGAGACCGAGGTGCCCATGATGGCTTCCTCGCGGCGCAGCCAGCCGCCACCACGCACGGCCGATTCGGCATGCGGGGCGGGGTTCATCGACCTGACTGGCTTGCTGGACACGAGGCCCTCCGGAACCAACTGCACTTCATTCCCTCGGAATCGTTGACTGTCCGTTGACTGTCTGTTGACGCATGTCTTACGCAGGTCACGTGCCTGCATGGCGGAGCGGATCTTCGTCTCGAAAACCCCTGAAAATGTGTCAATAGTTGGCAAACGGCGACGACCTTACATCCTGTTCCAGAAGAAACGGTGACCCTTTTTGCTCGTCCAGACGAGATCTGCATCAGATGTGAACGAAGGCAACCGGCGGCGGCCCGTGGGGCCGGCCGGCGGCGATGGCGCAGATCGTGCTGTCCCTGATGCGGGGGTTGGCGAGGGCACCGATACTCCCGGGCTGGGCCCGAACCACCCTTGATTCGACCTATACCGACACGCAGACAACCCCCATACCGGCGACCGATCGCCGCCGACCTCACTCCCCCCTCCTTTCCGGCCGTCCCCTCCTTCATGTTGAGTGCCCATCACCTCCGCTGCTCGCGCGGCGACCGGACCCTGTTCGCCGACCTGAGCCTGTCGCTCGCGCCGGGCCGCTGGCTGCAGGTGGGCGGCATCAATGGCGCCGGCAAGACGACGCTGCTGCGCACGCTGGTCGGCCTGAACCCGCCGGATGACGGCGAGGTGCGCTGGAACGACACCCCGATCCGGGCGGCCGGCGAGGATTTCCGGCGCGCCTGCCTGTACCTGGGCCACCACGCGGCGGTGAAGGACGAGTTGTCGCCGGTCGAGAACCTGCGCCAGGCCTGTGCGATCGATGGCGTGGCGCTGGACGACGCCCAGGCCGGCGACGCGCTGCGCCGCATCGGCCTGCGCGGGCGCGGCCATTTGCCGACGCGCGTGCTGTCGGYCGGCCAGAAGCGGCGCGTGCTGCTGGCGCGGCTGCTGGTGCGGCCGGCCACGCTGTGGGTGCTGGACGAGCCGTTCGCCGCGCTCGACACCGATGCGGTGGCGCTGATGGGCGAGCTGATCGGTGCGCACCTGGCGCAGGGGGGGCTGGCGATCCTGACGAGCCACCAGCCCGCGCCGTTGCCGGCCGGCGAATTCGTGAGCCTCGCGGCATGAACACCCTCCTGGTCGCCCTGAGGCGTGATTTGCTGCTGGCCGCACGCCGGCGCAGCGAGGTCGTCACCGCCCTCTTCTTCTTCGTGGTCGTCGTGAGCCTGTTCCCGCTGGGCATCGGGCCGGAGCCGGCGATGCTGCGCCGCATCGGCCCGGGCGTGCTATGGGTTGCTGCCTTGCTGGCCACGCTGCTCGGCCTGCCGCGGCTGTTCGCGAGCGACCATGCCGACGGCACGCTGGAGCAGATGGCCCTGTCGC
>NZ_JBFUCB010000808.1:0-2281 GCF_056405435.1 Rhizobacter sp. P1_G5
GCTTCGACTTCAACGGCACGCTGTCGTTCTCGTGGCCGGCCTCGGCCTGCCAGACGCCGCTGAACCTCGGCGACGGCCAGCAGCCGCAGTTCGCCCCCGGCTACGGACTGACGTATGCAAGCACCGCCAGCATCGGCACGCTGCCGACACCGGCCGTGCCCTCGGTCTGCGGCCAGGGTAGCGGCACGCTGGTGCTGTTCAACCAGGGCGACGTCGCGCCCTTCGCACTGAACGTCAACACCGCCGCCAACAACTGGGCCAGCGTGCCGGTCGGCAGCGACCTGAACGCGACGCTCAACGTGCCGGCCGCCGGCACGCCGGCGATGCGCGTGCAGACCACGCAGATCAACACGCAGCAGGACGCCAAGCTGGTCACCTGGTTCTCGCAGGGCCAGATCTTCTCGAAGGCGGCGAGCGGCCAGAACCTCTCGGGCTACACCGACGGCACGCTGGAGTTCGACACCGTGGTCTCGCAGGCGCCTGCCGCCGCGGTGCAGTTGCACATGGATTGCGGCTACCCCTGCCGCGGCACGGTGGACCTGACGCAGACGCTGCGCAGCCTGCCGCTGAACGTCAGGCAGACGCTGAAGATCCCGCTCAGCTGCTTCGCGTCGGCCGGCGCCAACCTCGCGAGCATCGACACGCCGTTCAGCATCGAGTCGATGGGCGCGATGGCGCTGGCGTTCACCAACCTGAAGGTGGTCAAGGGCGGCGCACTGGCCGGCGGGGTCTCGGGCTGCTCGGGGCAGCAGGGCAGCTTTGCGCTGTTCGGGCCGAACGGCGTCGCACCGGGCTTCGGCTTCAGCAGCTGGCAGAGCACGGCGGGCCATGTCAGCTGGCAGGTGATCCCGGTGGGTGCGGCCCCGGCCGAGATCCGCATGCAGTTCTCGAACACCGTGGGCGCCAACGGCATGGTGTTCATCAGCGGGCCCGCGACCGACCTGTCGGCGTACAGGGCCGGGCGGCTGACGCTGGAGGTCTACCCCTACCTCTACGGCAGCAACACCTCGGACCTGACCCTCAAGCTGGAAAGCGGCGCCGGTTGCGCAACCGCCGACATCTCGATCGGCCGGCCGCCGCTTGGCGCGTGGGCCACGGTGTCGGTGCCGATGAGCACGGTGCTGGCAGGTGCCGCAGCCTGCCTGGACCTGGCGCGCATCGGCAGCTTCTCGGTGTTTCCGCACTGGAACGACCAGCGCGGCGTGCAGATGACGGTGCGCAACGTGGCCTTGCGTCCCTGACGACTTCTTGCAGGGTCAACGAGCGCCGCGGAGATAGCTGCGCTCGCGCGGGCGGTTCGGATCGTCCTTCGGGCCGGCGTCGGTATCGCCCCCCTGTGCGACGGGGTTCGATGCCGCGGCGGGCGCCGCGGCGGGCGCCGCGGCCGCCGGCACCACCCGGCTGCTCATCAGGCGCTCGGCCAGCGTGATCAGGGCCGGGTCGCCGATGTCCGTGCAAAGCGCCCAGATCTCCACCGCGTAGTCGGTGTCGGACAGCAGGCGATCAGCCTCGACGGGGATCTGGTGCCGCAGCAGGGCCAGCCGCAGCCGCATCGCGATCACGCCCGAGGACATGAGGGAGCTCACTATTCGATCCGCTCGCCGTGCTGGGACACATCCAGCCCGACGGCCTCCTCGCTGCGCTTGATCCGGACGCCRGCGAACCAGTCGAGCCCCTTCATCAGCAGCCAGCTGACCGCGAAGCTGTAGACGAGAACCGCCATGACACCGATCGCTTCCGCCTGCGGCTGGCCGGCGCCGCCCGCAAGCTTCGCGTCGATGAAGAAGGGCGTCAGCAGCGAACCGGCGATGCCGACGACGCCGTGGATCGCGAACACGTCCAGCGAGTCGTCGATGTTGATCAGGGGCTTGATCCAGCTCAGCGACGCGAACGCGACGAGGCCGCCGACGGCACCGAACAGGTAGGCCGCGTTCACGCTGACGAATCCGGCAGCGGGCGTGATCGCCACCAGGCCGGCGACGGCGCCGGTGGACATGCCGACCAGGCTCGCCTGGCCCTTCAGAACCCACTCGCACAGCACAAAGACGACCGCGGCCAGCGCCGCTGCGATCTGCGTGTTGACCATCGCCAGTGCGGCTGCGCCATTGGCCGCAAAGGCGGAACCGCCATTGAAGCCGAACCAGCCGATCCACAGCAAGCCTGCGCCGATCAGCATGTAGGCGAGGTTCGAGGGGACCATCGGCTCGCGGCCGTAGCCGTGCCGCGGTCCGGCCACGAGGGCGCAGGCCAGGCCCGCCGCACCGGCGCTGACGTGCACGAC
>NZ_JBFUCB010000809.1:0-2272 GCF_056405435.1 Rhizobacter sp. P1_G5
CCGCGACATCGTGCTCAGCGATGGCGACATGGGCACGGGCTTCAAGTCCTTCGCCGAGCTCGGCCAGGCCGATACGGTGATGGAGGGCGAGAACCGCAACGGCCAGGGCGGCCAACACGTCAGTTGGCGCGACCTGGGGCCGGTCAGCACCGGCGAGTATGCGGTGTACATCACCAGCAAGGGCTGGACGGGCAACCCGGCCGGTGCAGGGAATCGGCTGTCGCTGCCGTACGGCTACATCGACCCGCTGGCCAACATCGACCTGCGGGCGTTCGCGCAGGACACGCTGGGCACGAGCGTGCTGCCCGAGAGCAACCCGCTGTATGCGTCCATCGCTGCTCAACTGGGCTACGAGCCCGGCAGCTTCGACCTGGTGATCCAGGGCAGCAGCCGCAACACCGGCAACGGCGGCTACGCCTACGACCCGAACGACCCGAACCCGCAGACGCGCCTGCTGGACAGCTTCAGCACGGCGGCCTACGCCGGGCGCGACGTGATCGACACCGGCGCGGGGGATGACGTGGTCAACGCCGGTGGCGGCGACGACCTCGTCTTCGCGGGCGCGGACAACGACGTGGTGGCCGGCTACCAGGGCAACGACATCCTCAACGGTGATGCCGGCAACGACCTGCTGTACGGCGACTACCTGTCGCGGCTCAGCACGGCGCTGGTCGATGGCATCACCGGGCTGTCCAAGGGGTCCACGGGCCTGGACGGCAGCCAGCATGGCAACGACCTGATCAATGGCGGGGCCGGCAACGACGTGCTGATGGGCAACGGCGGCTCCGACGTGCTGAACGGCGGCGATGACAACGACGAATTGCACGGCGACGAATACGGCCTTGCCGCGCAATGGTCCGGCAACGACGTCCTCGACGGTGGCGCCGGCAAGGACACGCTGATCGGTGGCGCGCTCGACGACGCGCTGAAAGGCGGCATCGGCGACGACGTGCTGTTCGGCGACGGCGAGATCACCTACGTGGCCGCCGAAGGCCACGGCAACGACGATCTCGATGGCGGCGACGGCAACGACCGTCTCTACGGCGGCGCCGGCAACGACCAGCTGATGGGCGACGACACGATCGACAAGGTGCCTGGCAGCATCCACGGCAACGACCGGCTCGATGGCGGTGCCGGCGACGACACGCTGATGGGCGGCGGCGGCAACGACGTGCTCACCGGGGGCGATGGCGATGACTGGCTGTCGGGCGAGGACGAGGATGGCACCGCCGTGGTCTCCACGCTGACGGGCAACGACCAGCTCGACGGCGGCAGCGGCAAGGACACGCTGGTCGGCGGCAACGGCGACGACCAGCTGCGCGGCGGCGAAGGCGACGACATGCTGTTCGGCGGCGCCGGCAACGACACGCTGGACGGCGGCGCGGGCATCGACGGCCTGTCCGGCGGCGCGGGTGACGACACTTACATCGTGCGGGCGTCCGATCTGAGCGACGGCGCCGTCGTCGACACCATCGTCGACAACCTGGGTCGCAACAAGATCGTCATCGAGGGTGGAGAGATCACCGCACAGGCTGCGCTGAACGGGACCGATCTGGTGCTGCGGATCGGTGCGGGCGGCATCCTGATCACGGGCGGGATGCAGGGGGCCGTCCAGACCTTCCAGGTCGCGGACGGGCAGGAGTTGAGCCTTGCCCGCGCGCTCGGCCAATGGCTGCGCGGACAGCAGGACCTCACCGCGTCGGGCACGGGCCAGCACCTGATCGGCGGAGCTGACAACGACGTCCTGCGCGCCGATGCGAACTCGCAAGGCTCCGTGCTGTCCGGTGGCATGGGCAACGACACATTCGACATTGCGAGCACGCAAGGCGCGACGCTGCAGTTCTCGCAAGGGGACGGCCGTGACACCGTTTCGGTGGCTGCCGAGGCTCGAAGCGCGGACAACGTGCTGCAACTGCAGGGCGAAGACTTCATGCCCGAAGACCTGCGCCTGCGCCGCGAGGCGGACACCGGAGCCGTGGTGCTCGACATGGGCTCGTTCGGCGACGCGCTGGTGCTCGACCAGAAAGGCGTGTCGCAGCTGGCCACCGTGGGCCGCAGCTTCGATCGAATCGAGTTCGAAGACGGCAGTGTCCTGACCTGGGACGAGCTGCTGGCGCGGGGCGTGCTGGTCGAGAGCACCGGCGCGGGCGCAACCCTGTTGGGCAGCAACGTGCACGACGTGATCGTCGGCAGCGAGGCCTCGCGGCGCATCGATGCCGGCGCAGGTGACGACAGTTTGCTGGCCGGCAGCGGTAATGAAACGCTGGTGGGC
>NZ_JBFUCB010000810.1:0-2268 GCF_056405435.1 Rhizobacter sp. P1_G5
CCAGGTGCCTGGCGAGCTGAAGGACGCGGCGCGCTGCGACGGCGTCAGCGAGTACGTGATCTTCCTGCGCATCGTGCTGCCGCTGGTGCGGCCGGCGGTCGCGACGGTGGGCGTGTTCACGATGGTGCCGATCTGGAACGACCTGTGGTTCCCGCTGATCCTCGCGCCCTCGGAAGGCACGCAGACGCTGACGCTCGGCGTGCAGCAGTTCATCGGCCAGTTCGCGACCGACTGGAACGCCGTGCTGGCCGCGCTGTCGCTGGCGGTGCTGCCGGTGCTGGTGGTGTATGCGCTGCTGTCGCGGCAGCTGATCCGCGGCATCACCGCGGGTGCTCTCAAGTGAAGAAGTGAATTCCGCCCACCCATGACCCAAGTCACGCTGACCAACGTCTCGAAATCCTATGGCGACACCGTCGTGCTGCAGGGCGTCGACCTGCAGATCGACGCCGGCGAGTTCGTCGTGCTGGTCGGCCCGAGCGGCTGCGGCAAGACCACGCTGCTGCGCATGATGTGCGGGCTCGAGGAGATCACCGGCGGCGAGCTCGCGATCGACGGCGTGGTGGTCAACCACCTGCCGCCGGCGCAGCGCGGCATCGCGATGGTGTTCCAGAGCTACGCGCTGTACCCGCACATGAACGTGTTCAACAACATGGCCTTCGGCCTGAAGCTGCACGGTGCCGACCGCGCCGAGCGCAAGCGGCGCATCGAGGCCGCGGCCAAGGCGCTGCACATCGACCACCTGCTGCAGCGGCTGCCGCGCGAGCTCTCCGGCGGGCAGCGCCAGCGCGTCGCGATCGGCCGGGCCATCGTGCGCGATCCGAAGCTCTTCCTGTTCGACGAGCCGCTGTCGAACCTGGATGCCTCGCTGCGCGTGAAGACGCGCGTCGAGCTGGCGCGGCTGCACCGCGAGCTGAAGGCGACGATGGTCTACGTGACGCACGACCAGGTCGAGGCGATGACGCTCGGCGACAAGATCGTCGTGATGCACGAGGGCCGGGTGCAGCAGGCCGGCACGCCGGTCGAGTTGTACGAGCAGCCGGCGAACCGATTCGTCGCCACCTTCATCGGCTCGCCGGCGATCAACCTGCTGCCGGCGACCGTGTCGGCCAGCGGCCGCGACGGCCTGGTGCTGGCACTCGCGCGCGGCGCACAGGCGCGGGCGCAGGTCGAGGCCGGCGAGCTGCGCAACGGCCAGGCGGTGGAGATCGGCATCCGGCCGGAGCACTTCACGAGCGTCGCGCCGAATGCGATGGCCAGCGCCGCGCAGGACGGCGACGGCGTGCGCTTCGAGGGCGAGGTGGTGCTGGTGGAGCAGCTCGGCGAATCGCACCTCGTCTACATGCGCACCGACGGCGGCGAGGAACTGGTGATGCGCGGCAGCGCGCTGACCCGCGCCCGGCCGGGCGACCGGGTGGCTTGGCGGGCGCCGGCCCAGGCGCTGCACGTGTTCGATGCGGAGGGCCGGGCGCACCGGCGGCTGCACGGGTTGGAATCCCTGGAGGGCACGCGGACAAACGCGTAGGCGCCGGACCGTGTTGCAAAACTACAATGCGACCCGCGTCGTGGGTGCAAGGCAGCCGCGACACGCCGTTTTCCCCCGCATCCCGAGGACCGACCTACCGTGAAACGAGCATCTCTCCGGCTGAAGCTGGTTGTCGTGTCAGCCACCATCGCAAGCACCCTGGGATCGGCGCAGGCCGCCGGCCTGTTCGATTCAGTGCTGGGCCGCGAGGGCACCCAGGCCGAGCAGAGCGCGAAGGCCCGGCAGCGCATCTGGCGCATCCGCGAGTTCAGCACCGTGCAACTGCTGGGCCGCGAGGCGGGTGCCCCGGAGAACCAGCACCCGGTGAAGCTGAACGCCGACGCGCTGCGGATCGCGCTGGGGCAGTTCAAGTCGCTCGATGCGCGCGGCAAGGAACGCCCGCTGTTCGACGCGGACGAACTGGCCGAGATCAGCGAGCCGATCGCCCAGGCCTTCGCGAATGCCGAGCCCGGCGACGACGTGCTGCTGGTGTCGAGCGCCCGGCGCGACGGCTTCCTGGCGCCGCCGACGGCCGTCACCGCGCGGCTGTTCGTCGAGGGCGGCAACCTGAACTTCATTGCCCACGACAGCAACTTCGAGTTCGTGCACATCGTGCGCTCGACCAGCATGTCGCCGAACTTCCTGTACGGCGCGCGCGGCAAGGCGTCGGATGTGAAGCTGGTCGGCGCCGGTGCGGGCAACCGGCGCAGCGACTGGCTGACGGTGTCGCTGACGCAGGCCACCAC
>NZ_JBFUCB010000811.1:0-2250 GCF_056405435.1 Rhizobacter sp. P1_G5
GATCCGTCCGCCGCCGGCCCAGCCGGTCTCGCCGTAGACGAACACCGTGCCGGGCAGCGCGGCCGCGAGCTGCGCATACGCGTCGACCACGATGTCGCGCACCGTCGAATGCACATGCGTGYGGCCGGCCGTCACGCCGAGCCGGCTGTAGGCGGAGAAGTTGGCGCCGCCTATCGGCAGCGCGACACCGTCTTCGAGGCGGCCCTTGGCCACCGTGCCGAAGCAGCGGCTCGCGGCCGACGCGGGCAGCGTGGCTGTCACCGCGATGGCACCTGCCGCCGCAAGCATGGCTCGTCGAGGGAGCCCGCTCATGCCGAGGCCGCCTCGCTCTCGCCGCGCTGCCACAGCTCATGGCGATGGATGCCCCCCTGCGCATCGACCGCCAGGTAGCCGACGTTCTGCGACTGCAGGAACGCCAGCGCATCCGCCTGCAGCAGCATCGCGATCGTCGTCAGCGCGCCGGCCGCCAGGCAGGCCGGCGCCACCACGCTGACCGACTGCCAGTGCGACACCGGCATGCCGCTGCGCGGATCGAGGATGTGGCAGTAGCGCACGCCCTCGTGCTCGAAGAAGCGTTCGTAGTCGCCGCTGGTCGCGAGCGCGCCGTCGCCGAGGTCGATGCGGGCGATCAGCGCGCGCTCGTGCCGCGGGTGCTGCACGCCGAGCACCCAGGGCCGGCCATCGGGCCGCGGGCCGATCAGGCGGATGTCGCCGCCCAGGTTGACCATGCCGTGGCGCACGCCGCGCGACTGCAGCAGCGTCGCGGCGCGATCGGCCGCGTACTCCTTGCCGAAGCCGCCGAAATCGAGCTCCATGCCGGCCATCGGCAGCTCGATGCGGCCGGCCTGCCCTGCACCGCGCCGCTGCCAGCGCAGCCTGTTCCAGCCGACACGCGGCAGCAGCTGCTCGAGTTGCCCGTCGGCGGGCTTGCGCTGCGCCTTGAAATCCCAGGCCTGGCGCAGCATGCCCGAGGTGATGTCGAACAGCCCGCCGCTGCTCGCATGCAGCTGCGCGGCGAAGTCGAGCAGGTCGGCCGTCTCCGTGTCGACCTCGACCGGCCGGCCGCTGCCCGCCGCCGCGTTGATGCGCGACACCACGCTCGCCTCGCGATAGCGCGAGAACTTCGATTCGATGCGTCGCACCTCGGCGATCGCCTCGCGCGCGAGCGGCTCGGCCTTCTTGCGGCCGAGGCCGGCGATGCGGATCTCGCATTCGCAGGCCATCGCGCTGAAGCCGAAGCCGAGGTCGTCGGGCTGCGCCTCGGCGCGCGCCGACATCGGGTGGGACACGGTCGTCACGCTAGAACTTGCGGCTGATGCCGACCTGCAGCATGCGCGCCTTGAACGGCTCCAGCCCCTGCGAGCCCTCGCCGCCGGCGCGCCACTCGCCGCGCTGCTGGTAGGCCTCGCCCTTCAGGTCGAAGGTCCACAGCGCGTCGACTGCCCATTGCAGCTTCAGCCCCAGCGTGAACGCGCCGAAGGCCGACAGGCGCTGGTCCGGCGAGTTGTACGCGGTGGCATCCCAGCCGACCGGGAACGGCGCGCCGAGCGTCGTGTCGTACACCGGATCGGTGTAGAACGACGCGGCGCTCTGCGTGTAGTAGCGCAGCAGCGGCGCC
Organism: Rhizobacter sp. P1_G5; assembly: GCF_056405435.1. Lineage (NCBI taxonomy): Bacteria > Pseudomonadati > Pseudomonadota > Betaproteobacteria > Burkholderiales > Sphaerotilaceae > Rhizobacter > Rhizobacter sp. P1_G5. The sequence goes on from NZ_JBFUCB010000811.1 coordinate 1,619, forward strand.
AGGCTGACGCCGCCGCCGACCGGCTTGAACCATTCGAGCTGCAGCGTGCTCGCCTTCACCTGCCAGCTGTCGTTGTAGGCGCGGTAGCTGGTGCGCAACGTGGAGCCGTCGCCGGCGAAGTGGTGGTTCCAGCGCAGCAGCAGCGCGGTCTGGCGGCGCTCGCTGGGGCGCGCATCGAGCGCCTTGTACGGATCGTTCAGGTAGCCGGTGCTGCGGCTGTGCGTCAGGTTGGCCTGCACCAGGTCGTCGCCGGTGACGGCCTGCGTGACGCCGACGATGAAGTCGTTGGTGCGCTTGCGCTCGTCGCGGATGTTGCCGGTCTCGCCGCCCGCGGTCGGGTCGATCTTGTCGCCGGCATGGCCGAAGCCGGCATTCCAGGTGGTGTTGTTGTCGTCGCTCGACAGCGTGCCGGCCACCGAGAACGCGCGCGACAGGTAGTCGTGCTCGGTCGAGTAGGCGCCGCCCAGCGACAGCGACGCGCGCTGGAAATAGCGCGTCACCTTCAGGTCGCCGGCCTTGCGCTCGTCGTCCATCGTCGACGCGCCGGACACGCTGCTGTGGTAGCGCGGCGTCGCGCCCGACACGTGGTCGACGGTGGCCGTCGCCTCGAGGCCCCAGTCGCGGCCGAGCGG
>NZ_JBFUCB010000812.1:0-2244 GCF_056405435.1 Rhizobacter sp. P1_G5
GCGGTGGGGGCGACTGAACTCGGCCGCGCCGTGTCAGCCGAAGTGGCAGACGTAATGCATCGTCTGCGTCACCTCGATGTCGAACGCCGACTGGCCCGGCACCGAGAACGACTCGCCGGCGCCGTACGACTGCCAGGCCTCGCTGCCATTCAGGCGGATGCGGCAGCCGCCTTCGACGACGTCCATCACCTCCGGCGCGCCGGTCGTGAAGCGCAGCGTGGACGGCAGGATCACGCCGACGCTCTTCTTGCTGCCGTCCGGCAACTCGATGCCGTGCGAGACGCACTTGCCGTCGAAGTAGACGTTGGCGCGGGTGGAAATGGTGGCGGTGATCTTGTCGGCGGGCATGGTCGGCTCGGTGAGGAAGGGAAGGGGATCGGCCGAGTGTAAGGGCCGGGTCGGAGGTGTCATGACGCCCGGTACACTGCCCCGATGAGCACACCGACCGGCAGCGCGGGACTTCAGGACGACGGGGACGCGCTGCGTCCCGGAACCCGGCTCGGCGAATTCGAGATCCTGCGCGTGCTCGGCGTCGGCGGCTTCGGCATCGTCTACCTCGCGATGGACCATGCGCTCGAGCGCCAGGTCGCGATCAAGGAGTACATGCCCGCCGCGATGGCCGCGCGCGGCGACGGCGAGCTGGTCTCGCTGCGCTCGCAGGCGCACCTCGAGACCTTCGGCATCGGGCTGCGCTCGTTCGTCAACGAGGCCAAGCTGCTCGCGCGCTTCGACCACCCGTCGCTGGTCAAGGTCTACCGCTTCTGGGAGGCCAACGGCACTGCCTACATGGTGATGCCGTACTACGCCGGCCGCACGCTGAAGGAAGAGCGCAAGGCGCTGGCCGGCGTGCCGAGCGATGCGTGGATCCGCGGCGTGATCGATCCGCTGCTGGGCGCGCTGCAGGTGCTGCACGACGAAGACGTGTTCCACCGCGACATCGCGCCCGACAACATCCTGCTGCTGCCGTCGGGCCTGCCGGTGCTGCTCGATTTCGGCGCCGCGCGGCGGGTGATCGGCGACCGCACGCAGACGCTGACCGCGATCCTGAAGCCCAACTACGCGCCGATCGAGCAGTACGCCGATGTCGGCCAGTTGCGCCAGGGGCCGTGGACCGACCTGTACGCGCTCGGCGCTGTGCTGCATTTCGTGATCACCGGGCGGCCGCCGGTGCCGTCGGCGGCCCGCGCGGTGCATGACGATGCCAAGCCGCTCGCCCAGCTCGACGAGGTGCAGCGCGGCACGATCGGCCAGCCGCTGCTGCGCACGATCGACTGGGCGCTCGCGGTGCGGCCGAGCCACCGGCCGCAGAACGTCGCGCAGTTCCGCGATGCGCTCGACGGCAGGCTGGTGCCGCCGGAGCGGGCGCCGGCCGATGGCGAGGCGACGCAGCCGGTGTCGCGCGAGCAGGTGCAGGCCGCGTGGTCGCCGACGCAGCCGATCGACGGGCAGCCCACGGTGTTCCAGCCGACGGTCGCGGCGCCGCGGCCGGCCGCGGTACCGGTGCCGGGTGTGAGTGCGAATGCGCACCGGGCGGCGGCAGCAACCGCTGACAAGACGGTGGTGTCGCCGCGTCGTGAGCCTGCCGAGCCTGTCGCGGTAGAGCCACCGAAACGCCGCGGCCTGCTGATCGCGGGCATCGCCGGTGTGGCCGTTCTGGCGATCGCGGCGGTGTTCGCGATGAAGGGGCGCGGCCAACCCGAGGTGCTGCCGGCGCTGGTCGAGCCCTCGGCCGCGCCGGCGGTGGCGATCGAGTTGCCGGCTTCCGCGCCGGTGGCCGCGGTGGTCGAGCCGGCGGCCATCGCGACACTGCCTGCGGTCATCGATGCCGCCGCCTCCGCGCCGGCTGTCCCGCAGCAGGCCGAGGTCAACACCGCCGCCGTGCCGGCGAAGCGCCGCCCCGAACCGAAGGCTGCCACGGCACCCGCAGAGCAAGCCGTTCAGCCGGCCGCCACCACGGCACCGGCCGCAGCCGCGCCTGCTGATCTGGCAGCCGGCCCGAAGACGCCCGGCGAAGCCTGCGGCGCACGCAAGTTCCTCGCACGCCTGACCTGCATCCTGCGCGAATGCGAGAGCAATCCGGCGTTCCACGACCACCCGCATTGCGTGCGCGCGAGGGAGCTCGAGGACGAGCGCAAGCGCAAGGAGCTGAACGGCGGCTGATGACCACCCCTCGCCCGGTGAGTACACCGGGCGGTCCCCCGAGGGGACGCGGGCCGGCTTGGGGCGGCCCGGCGCTCGGCCCGC
>NZ_JBFUCB010000813.1:0-2239 GCF_056405435.1 Rhizobacter sp. P1_G5
GTCCCGAGCTGGCGCGTGACCCGCGCTTCGCCGGCAACGCCAGGCGCGTGGCCGAGCGCGCGGCGTTGCGCCAGCTCATCGTCGACACCTTCTCGACCTTGACCGCAGCGCAGGTGGCCGAGCGCCTGGAAGCGGCGCAGATTGCCAACGCCCGGGTCAACACGATGCACGAGGTCTGGGCGCACCCGCAGCTCAAGGCGCGCCGGCGCTGGCGCGAGGTGGGCTCGCCCGTCGGCATGCTGCCGGCCATGCTGCCGCCGGGAACCTGGGAGGAGGGGCCTCGCATGGATCCTGTTCCCGCGCTCGGCGAGCACACCGACGCCATCCTGGGGGAACTGGGAATCGGTGCCGACGAGATCCGCGCGCTGCGGGCCGCGGAGGCGATCTGATGGACCCGCGCACCTATCTCTTCGTGCCTGGAAACCGCTCGGAGCGCTTCGCCAAGGCGCTGGCCAGCGCTGCCGATGCCATCGTGCTGGACCTCGAAGACGCCGTCGCGCCGTCGGCCAAGGCCGAGGCGCGCGATGCAGTCGCGCAGTGGTCTCGCCAAGCCGCGGAAGGCGAGCGTGAACGTACCGTCGTGCGCATCAACGATCCGCAGTCGATCGCCTTTGCCGACGACCTGCAGCTGCTGCGCGAGGCCGGCCTCTCGAACGTCATGCTGCCCAAGGCCGAGTCCGCGGCGCAGGTCCGAGCCGTTCGTGACGCCCTGCCCGAGGCTCGTGTGCTCGCGCTGATCGAAAGCGCGAGAGGCGTCGCGAGCGCGCATCAAGTGGCAGGTGCTGTGGGCGTCTCCCGCCTGGTCTTCGGCACGCTGGACTACGCGCTCGACCTGGATCTTGACATGGCAGACGGCCCCGACGGCCTGGGCCATGCCGCCAGCGTGCTGGCCATCGCTTCGCGCGTCGCGGGCCTGCCTGCGCCCGTCGCCGGCGTGACGCCCCAGCTCGACGACGAACGGCAGCTGCTGGCCGACCTCGCCTGGTCGCGCCGCCATGGCTTCGGCGCCAAGCTGTGCATCCACCCCCGGCAGATCGGGCCCGTCCATGCCGCCCTCGCACCGAGCGCGCAGGCCATCGACTGGGCGCGGCGCGTCCTGGCTGCCGAGGCCGCGTCACCCGGTGCGGCCCGACTCGAGGGTCGACTGGTCGACCGGCCGGTCGTGCTGCAAGCCCGACGCACCTTGCAGCGCGCCGGCGCCTGATTCCATCCTGATCTTCAGAAAGCACTCCATCATGCCCGCCACCCTTATCGACTCCGCGATCTTCCAAGGCATCTTCTCCAGCGACGAGATGCGCCACGTGTGGTCCGACGAGAATCGCACCCAGAAGTACCTTGACATCGAGTCCGCGCTGGCCAAGGTGCAGGGTCGCCTGGGACTGATTCCGCAGGAAGCCGCCGACGAGATCGTCAGCCACTGCCGGCTGGAGCAGATCGACATGGGCAAGCTGCGCCAGCAGACCGAGCGCATCGGCTACCCCGTCCTCGGCGTCGTCTCGCAGCTCAATGCGCTGTGCCGCGACAAGCTCGGCGAGTACTGCCACTGGGGCGCGACCACCCAGGACATCACGGACACCGCGACCGTGCTGCAGATCCGCGAGGGCCTGGCCCTCGTCGACCGCGACCTCGAGGCGATCTCGGCCGCGCTGGCCAGGCACGCGAAGGCGCACCGCCTGACACCCATGATCGGCCGCAGCAACCTGCAGCAGGCCATCCCGGTGACCTTCGGCTACAAGATGGCCGGGCTGCTGTCGGCGATCGAGCGCCACCGCGAGCGCCTCGCGCAGCTCAGGGAGCGCGTGCTGGTCGGCGAGTTCGCCGGCGCGGCCGGCACGCTGGCGTCGCTGGCCGTGGGGGCGATGGAAACGCAGGCTGGCCTGTGTGCCGAGCTCGGGCTGAAGCAGCCCGTGATCGCCTGGCACACCATCCGCGACAACATCGCCGAAGTGGGCGCGGTGCTCGGCCTGATCGGCGGCACACTCGGCAAGCTCAGCATGGACGTCAAGCTGATGATGCAGACCGAGGTCGGCGAGGTGTACGAGCCGTTCGCGCACGGCCGGGGTTCGAGCAGCACCATGCCGCAGAAGCGCAACCCCATCTCGAGTTGCTACATTCACGCCGCGATCTCGGTGGTGCGCCAGCACGCCGCCGCCTTGATGGACGCGATGGTTGCCGATCATGAGCGCTCGACCGGCCCGTGGGAGATCGAGTGGATCGTGCTGCCCGAGTCGTTCTGCCT
>NZ_JBFUCB010000814.1:0-2232 GCF_056405435.1 Rhizobacter sp. P1_G5
GCACGCGCTGTCGTTCAGCCCCGGCCACCCCGGCTACGGCAAGCGCTGGCCGATGACCGCGGTGCAAGCGCAGGCGCTGCGCTGGTTCGGCTACGGCGGTGGCCTGTTCGAGCTGGGCCACGACCCCGAGCGCGACGGCGCGTTCTGCTTCGACAACGAGACGCCGCGCCACCGCACGTTCATCGCGCCGTTCGAGCTCGCGTCGCGACCGGTCAGCCATGGCGAGTGGATGGCCTTCATCGACGACGGCGGCTACCAGCGGCCGGAGCTGTGGCTCTCGCTCGGCTGGGACTGGGTGCGCAACGGCGGCCACCAGGCGCCGCTGTACTGGCGGCGCGAGGGCGACGCGTGGTTCACGCACACGCTGCATGGCGAGATGGCCGTCGACCCGCACACGCCGGCCTGCCACCTGAGCTACTTCGAGGCCGACGCCTACGCGCGCTGGGCCGGCGCGCGCTTGCCGACCGAGGCCGAATGGGAGTTCGCGGCCCGGCAGACCAAGCCGCAGGCGCGCGCCAACTTCGCCGACAGCGGCGCCTTCCACCCGATGCCGGCGGCGGATGCGCCGGCCGATGCACCGTCGCAGCTGTTCGGCGACGTCTGGGAATGGACGCAGTCGAGCTACCTGCCCTACCCCGGCTACAAGGCGCTGCCCGGCGCGGTCGGCGAGTACAACGGCAAGTTCATGAGCCAGCAGATGGTGCTGCGCGGCGGCTCGTGCGCGACGCCAGCCGGGCATGCGCGGGCCAGCTACCGCAACTTCTTCCCGCCGGAGGTGCAGTGGCAGTTCAGCGGGCTGCGGCTGGCGCGGGACGTGGGCTGACGCGGGCCATTTGAACCGGCGGCGGAACGGCTTCGCCCGTGGCGTTACCAAGTGCTCGCGCCAGGTGGATCTGGCCGCGGAAGCAAGGCATGAGCGTGGGATCGGTGACAGGGAAGAAGAGAACGCGGGAACCGGAGGCCGAGCCCCCGGGCGGCGAGCCCGCCGCGAGCATCGCGAGGAAGGCACGCCAACAGGCGAAGGAGACTTGCGCGACGTTCCCGGACCTGATCACGCCCGAGGGCCAGGATGCCTTCTTCAACGTGGTCGGCATCGAGGGCATCGAGCAATGCTTCCGTGACGACCTGAAGACCGTGGAGCAGGTCTACTGGCAGAAGGTCGACGAGCATGCCGCCGCCGACCGCACCGACACCGTCCGTCCTCCGCCGGTTCGCATCGATCCAAGGTACTTTGCCGATGCGCATACCGAGGGCGTGCGGGGAGATGGTGACTGTGCGTTCCACTCGATGATCGCCGGTGCCAGGCACCTGGGTGGCAATACCGCGGCGGCCGGTCCGTCAACGCCCCGCGAGATGCGCCTGCAGATGGCGGCCCATGTCGAGCGCGAGTACACCCTCTGGCGCCACGCGTCGGTGCACGACGTTCCGGACGAGAAGCAGTACCTGCTGACCCTTCCGTCCGACGACGACGAGCGCCGCGCAATGCTCAAGGATCTTCGCACGTCAGGCAGCTGGTTCCACGACATGGGCGACCTGTCGGTAGCGATCGCTGCCGACGCCTTCGGCCTGCAGATCGAGGTCATCACCCCGTATACCGACAGCGACCATCGACAGGTGTTCGGCGTGCAGCGCAACGGAACGCTGCCGCTGACGCTGCGCCGCGAGCGCGCGCACTACGAACCGGTGATCAGCTGTTCAACACCGCCAGCACGTCCGACCWGAACTCGCGCTGGTACAGCACGTACACCACGCCCGCCGTCGCGAGCATGAAGATCAGCGGCGAGAAGAACCAGGCCACCGCGGCGAATGACAGGTAGTACGCCCGCAGCCCGTCGTTGAAGGTTTCGGCGGCCATGCTGACCACGCCGCCCGCCTTCTTCGCGAAGGCCTGCCGGCGCACCTCGCCGTCGGAGCCTTGTTCGAGCAACTGCGCTGCCTCCGGCGCCGCGGCGATCAACAGCGCGCCGAAGGTGTACTGCCGCATCGACCACGTGAAGCGGAAGAACGCATAGACGAAGATGCCCAGCAGCAGCACCACCTTCAGGTCGAACACCAGCACCGAGGTGCGGGCCGCGAACGGCAGGTCGCGCACGATCTCGGTGGCCTTGTCGCTGGTGCCCAGCACCGCCAGCAGGCCGCCGATGATCAGGATGGTGGTCGACGCGAAGAACGACGGGCTGGTCGACAGGTTCTGCAGCACGACGCCGTCGATCACCCGCACCTCGCGGTAGG
>NZ_JBFUCB010000815.1:0-2223 GCF_056405435.1 Rhizobacter sp. P1_G5
CCGTCATCAACGACAAGGTGTACCTGAGCGGGCGCAGCCAGCCGGCGGGCGCGGGATRCTCGGCCAGCACCAGCAGCCAGGCGTTCGATGTGAACGGCATCCTGAGCCGCCGGGACGATTTCAACGGCACGAGAAGCTGCTACGCCAATGACCTGCAGCGCAAGCTGCCGATCACGAGCGTGGAGGGGCTGGCACAGACCGATGACTGCGGCAGCGCCACCCAGGCGAGCAGCCTGCCGGCCCCCAGCCGTATGACCAGCACCGAGTGGCACCCGGACTGGCCGCTGCCGGTGCGCCAGGCGGGGCCGAACCTGCTCACCACCTGGATCTACAACGGGCAGAGCGATCCGTTCAACGCGAACCAGATCGCCAGCTGCGCGGCGACGGCCGCCGCCTTGCCCGATGGCAAGCCGCTGCCGCTGTTGTGCAAGCGGGTGGCGCAGGCGACGCTGGACCACAACGGGACCAAGCGCTTTGCGCTGGCCGGGCAGGCGGCGGTGCCGGGAGATCCGAACGGCGTGGATCCGAACTACGCGAGCGTGAGCCTGCTGCTGCACGTGGACGGCAGCAGCAACGCGGCGGGGCTGGTCGACAGCTCGGGCAATGCCTATACGGTCAGCGCCTTCGGCAATGCGAGCGTCAGCTCGTCAGCGGCACGCTACGGCAGCGGCGGCCTGGCACTCGACGGCAGCCAGGGCACCTATGTGACCGCATCGAGTGCGGCGCTGGACCTGGGCGCGAATGACTTCACGGTGGAAGCCTGGGTGCGGTTGAACGCGTACGGCAACTTCGCGACGCTGATGGGCAACTACGGGCAAGGGGGGGCGCGGGGCTTCGAGATCCTGACGGGGCCCGACGGCATGCTGTTCACGCGGTGGTCGCAAAACGGATCGAGCGATGTCGCGGCCCTTGTGCACCCCGATCGGCTGGCGTTGAACAGCTGGGCCCACGTGGCGGTGGCGCGGCAGGGTAGCGCACTGCGGATCTTCCTGAACGGCGTGCCGAGTGCGCCGATGACGATCGACGGGGCGATCTACCCGTCAAGCACGCCGGTGAACATCGGGCGCACGCCGGACACCGGCCAGGGCGTGTGGCACCTGAACGGCGCGATCGACGACGTGCGCATCACCAAGGGCGTGGCGCGCTACAGGGCCGCCTTCACACCGCCCACGGCAGGACTGCCGGGCAAGCCGGTGACGCCAGCGGTGCCGTCGTGGTTCAACACCGCGGTGGCCGATGAGGTCCAGAGCTGGACCTATGACGCGGACGGAAGGGTGCTCACCGCCAAGGGCTCGCGCAGCGACGCCAACGACACGACGGTCAGCAGCTACCACCTCGACAGCAACGAGGACCACACCCGGGGCGATCTGAAGAGCATCACGCTGCCGACCGGCGAGACGACCACCTTCACGAAGTACGCGAAGTCCGGCCAGGTGCTGCAGAGCACCGGCCCGACCGGCGTCGTGACGACCTACACCTACGACCTGCGCCAGCGCATGGTGAGCCGCACGGTGGGCGTGCAGACGACGGGCTATGACTACGAGCCCACCGGCCTGCTGAAGAAGGTGACGCTGCCCGACGGCAGCTGGGTGGGCTACGAGTACGACGACGCCCGTCGGGTGGTGGCGGTGGCGGACAAGAAGGGCAATCGCATCGAGTACGTGCTGGACAACGCGGGCAACCGCACGGACCAGCGCGTGAAGGACCCGGCCGGCGAGTTGAAGCAGAGCCTGAACGCGTTGATGGATGCGCTCGGTCGTGTGCAGCAGGCCGGCGTGACCGATCCGGCGCCGGCAACACAGGCCTTCCCGCCGCTGCCGGCTTCACCGCTGCCGCTGGAGCGCTACGAGTACGACGCGCAGGGCAACCGCACGAAGATCACGCAAGGCGCGGGCACGCTGAACCTGCAGACGCGGCTGACGTACGACGCGCTGGAGCGGGTGAAGGACACGACCGACCCGAAGAACGGCACGACGCGCTTCGAGTACGACGGCGGGGATCGCACGACGCAGGTGACCGACCCGAGGAGCCTCGCGACGCAGTACCCGCGCAACGGCCTGGGCGATGCGACGCAGGTGATCAGCCCGGACACCGGCAACGAGGCGCTGACCTACGACGCAGCCCGCAACCTGAAGACCCGCACCGACAGCCGCGGCGTGCTGACGACCTACGGCTACGACGCGAGCGACCGGCTGACCTCGGCGGTGTACACGCAAACCGGCC
>NZ_JBFUCB010000816.1:0-2210 GCF_056405435.1 Rhizobacter sp. P1_G5
ACGTGGATCCACTGGTGGTCGCCGGTGGCCTCGGCGAACTGGTCGATGCGGTACTGGTCGACCTCGATCCAGTCGCTCAGGCCGATCTCCTGCCCCACCAGGGCCTGCAGGTCGGCCAGCCGTTCGAAGCGCTTCATCAGGCGTCCAGCCACTGGAGCAGCGGCTGCCATTGTTCGAGGTCGCGCTCGACGCGGCTCGGTGCCACGTCCCATAGCGTCAGGCCGCGCGCGGCCAGGTGCACGTAGTTCTGCGTGTCGCGCAGGAAGCCCAGCAGGGGCACCTGCAGCGTCTCGAGGAAGCTGCGCAGCTGGTCGGCCGAGATGGTGCCCTCGCGCACCCGCATGCCGACGATCGCGACCGACACCTTGTCGCCACGCCGCCGCGCCAGCAGTTCGCGCACGAAGGCGTGCGTCGCGTGGATGTCGAAGATGCTGGGCTGCAGCGGCACGAGCACCTTGTCGGCCAGCTTCATCACCTCGTCGAGGCGCTTGCCGTGCAGGCCGGCCGGCGTGTCGAGCACCGCATGCGTCGTGCCCTTGGGCGGGCGGACGACTTCGTCGTGGGTCAGCTCCCAGCCGGTGATGGTCGGCAGGTTCGCGGGGCGCAGCGAGAGCCAGGTGCGGGCCGACTGCTGCCGGTCGACATCGCCCAGCATCACGGCATGTCCGGCCTGGGCCATGTACCCTGCGATGTTGGTGGACAAGGTGCTCTTTCCGACCCCGCCCTTCGGATTGGCCACCACGATCACTGGCATGCACTGCTCCTGACGATCCTTGTTTGCGGTTATGTTAACGAACACTATCGTTGTTGGGCTACCAATACTTACCCCCGCCGCCTACCTCGTCATCCATCCCACCATGACCCCCTCCGAAGTCCTCGTGCTCACCGCCCACCCGCAGATGGAGCAGTCGCGCGTCAACCGCACGCTCTACAAGGCGGCCAAGAAATCCGGCCATGCCACGGTGCGCGACCTGTACCGCCTGTACCCCGATTACCTGATCGACATCGAGGCAGAGCGCGCGCTGCTGCTGCAGGCGAAGCTCGTCGTGTGGCAGCACCCGATCCACTGGTACAGCATGCCGCCGCTGATGAAGCTGTGGGTCGACGAGGTGCTGGGCTTCGGCTGGGCCTACGGGCCGGACGGCCATGCGCTGCGCGGCAAGGACCTGTGGCTGGTCTCGTCCACCGGCGGCCCGGACGACTCCTACCGCCCCGACAGCTACAACCGCTACCACTTCGACGCCTTCCTGCCGCCCTACGAGCAGACCGCCGCGCTGTGCGGCATGCGCTTCCTGCCGCCGCTGGTGCTGCACGGCGCGCACCGCGTCGGCGCGGCCGAGCTGCAGGCGCATGCCGACACCTTCGTGCAGCACCTGGGCAGCTACCCCGGCTGGCCGGAGCTGGCCGGGCTGGACGACTGCATCGACTGCGAGGTGCCCGAATCGGCACGCCCGACGGATGCGGCCGAAGCCGCGATGGCGGAAAGCGCCTGATGGAACACGGCAGCTGGTTGACAGGCGGGCTGGTGTACCTGGCCGCCGCGGTGATCGCGGTGCCGGTGGCGAAGAAACTGGGGCTGGGCTCGATCATCGGCTACCTGGCCGCGGGCATCCTGATCGGGCCCTGGGGGCTGCGGCTGGTGACCGACCCGCAGGACATGCTGCATTTCGCCGAGTTCGGCGTGGTGCTGATGCTGTTCCTGGTCGGGCTCGAGCTGGAGCCGAAGCGGCTGTGGGCGCTGCGCAAGCCGATCTTCGGCTGGGGCAGCGTGCAGCTGTTCGGCTCGGCGGCGCTGCTGCTCGGCGCGGCGGTGGCGGCCGGCGTGCCGTGGCAGCTGGCGGTGGTGGGCGGGCTCGGCCTCGCGATGTCGTCGACGGCGATCGGGCTGGGCGTGCTGGGCGAGCGCAACCTGATGGCGACGACCTCGGGGCAGAGCCTGCTGAGCGTGGCGCTGCTGCAGGACATCGCGGCGATCCCGATCCTCGCGCTGGTGCCGCTGCTGGCGGGGCCTTCGGATGCGCCGGAGCACGGCAGCTTCTGGCTCGGTGCCGGCAAGGCGCTGGGGGTGGTCGCGATCATCGTGCTGGGCGGGCGGCTGCTGCTGCGGCCCACGCTGCGCTGGATCGCCGGCAGCGCGACGCCCGAGATCTTCACCGCCGCGTCGCTGCTGCTGGTGGTGGCCACCGCGGCGCTGATGCAGACGGTGGGGC
>NZ_JBFUCB010000817.1:0-2206 GCF_056405435.1 Rhizobacter sp. P1_G5
GTGCTGCTCGCCGAGGGCGCGCTGGTCGAAGGCGCCCGCCAGGTCGGCGAGGCGCTGCTGCCRCTGGTCGCGGAGCCGGTGCAGCTGGTCGGTGGGCCCGCCTGGAAAGAAGGCTTCGGCTGCCGCACCTCGGTGCTGTATGCCGATGGCTTCAAGCTCGAGCTCTTCGTCGTGACGCCCGACACGCTGCCGGTCGTCGAGCGCGTGCTGCGCTGGCAGCCGCTGTGGGGCGCGCGGCACCTGATGCCGCTGCAGGCGGCGGTGGCCCGGCAGCTGACCAACGACTGCATCGCGGCGCGCGCCCAGTTCGACGTGGCTTACGCCCACATGTCGATCTGCCGCCACCTGACGCGCGGCGAGTTGTTCGCGGCACGCCAGGTGCTGACCAGCCTGGTCGCGATCGCGCTCGCGCTGCGCCTGTTCCAGCTGGGCCGCGCCTACGACCCGGTCGCCAGCGTCAAGCGCATCGTGCGCGACGGCCTCGACAGCGACCGTGTGGTGCGCGAGATCGAGAGCGCATCGACCCAGCTGAGCGGCAACCCCCTGCAGCTGGCCGCGGCACTGCACATGCTGCGGCGCACCTGCTGGGCGATCCTGCGCGACCTGCCCGAGCGCAGCAACGGCACTTGCGCGGCGCAGCAGCACCTGGAGCAGATCGCCACCGCGTCCGAGCGCTGGATGGAGGCGGGTGCCGGTGCGGTGCCGGCACGCGAGTACGTCTCGGATGCGCAGGAGCCCTCGGGATGGTCAGAAATGGATGCCGCGCATCATCTGCTGCAAGGCCATCGCCTCCGGTGACAGCGTCGGCTTGGCGGACTTGTCGCCCTTGGCCGCCGAACTGTCCGGGAACATCCGGAAGCTGGTGTTCATCACGATCTGCGCAATGCGCGGCACCAGCGCATGCAGCACCTCGCCGGCGATGCCCAGGCGCGTCGCGATGCGCACCGGCTTGTAGACGCAGGCCTGCGCGATCATGTCGGCCGCCTCCTCGGGCGCGAGCGTCGGCACGTTGTTGTAGATCTTGGTCGGCGCGATCATCGGCGTGCGCACCAGCGGCATGTTGATCGTCGTGAAGGTGATGCCGGTGTCGGCGTACTCGCTCGACGCGCAGCGCGTCCACGCATCCAGCGCCGCCTTGCTGGCCACATAGGCCGAGAAGCGCGGCGCGTTCGTCAGCACGCCGATCGAGCTGATGTTGACGATGTGGCCCTTCTTCTTCGCGACCATGCCGGGCAGCAGGCCCATCGTCACGCGCAGGCAGCCGAAGTAGTTCAGCTGCATCGTGCGCTCGAAATCGTGGAAGCGGTCGTAGCTGCTCTCGATCGCGCGGCGGATCGAGCGGCCGGCGTTGTTGACCAGGAAGTCGACGCCGCCGAAATTCGCGTTGATCCAGTCGATCAGGTCGCGGCAGCTGGCCTCGTCGGCGATGTCGGACGAGAAGGTCTCGACGCGCGCATCCTTGCCGGCGGCCAGCAGGATCTCCTTGCGGGCCTCGGCCAGCTTGGCCTCGTCGCGGGCACAGATCAGCGTGATCGCGCCGGCCTCGGCGAACTTGATCGCCGCCGCGAGGCCAATGCCCGACGAGCCGCCGGTCACCAGCACCACCTTGCCGCCCACCGTGCCGCGCAGCGAGCGGTCGATCAGCAGGGCGGGGTCGAGGTGGCGCTCCCAGTAGTCCCACAGCCGCCACGCATAGTCGCGCAGGTCGGGGCAGGCGATGCCCGAGCCCTTCAGTGCCGCCAGCGTGTCGCGGCAGTCGAAGCGCGTCGGGTAGTTGATGAAGGTGAAGATGTCCTCCGGCAGCCCGAGGTCCTTCATCACCGCGGCGCGCACGCGGCGCACCGGCGCGAGCGCCATCAGCCCCTTCTTGACGCTGCGCGGGATGAAGCCCAGCAGCGCGGCGTTGATGAACAGGTTCATCTTCGGTGCGTGCGCGGCCTTGCTGAAGATGTCGAGCACGTCGCCGACGCGGTAGCCCTGCGGGTCGACGAGGTGGAAGCACTTCCGGTCGAGCTCGGCTTTCGCATGGCTGATGTGGTCGAGTGCCGCGACGACGAAGTCGACCGGCACGATGTTGACGCGGCCGCCCTCGAGGCCGACGCTCGGCATCCACGGCGGCAGGATCTGCCGCATGCGCTGGATCAGCTTGAAGAAGTAGTACGGCCCGTCGATCTTGTCCATCTCGCCGGTCTGCGAATCGCCGGCC
>NZ_JBFUCB010000818.1:0-2197 GCF_056405435.1 Rhizobacter sp. P1_G5
GTGATGCAGGGTGATCTCTCTCGCGTTGCCGGAGCCGGTTCCGACGGAAAACTCGTCAGGTACGTCAATGAACTCGAGCTGGATGCGCTGATGYCGAACCGCGCTTCGCTCGCCACTGTGACCGAGGTCCTGGAGCAATGCGCCTCGGTACGCACGCTCACGCTGGGCGATGAATTGGATTTCAGCGAGATCACCCCGTTTGCAGATGCGCTGGCAGCGAACACGACATTGGAGACGCTGCACATTCAGAATTGCGACGGATTCCATCCAGGCGCGCCGCTGGAGCAACTGGCCCGAGGCATCGCAGGCAACACCGGCCTGAAGACACTGGTGCTGGAGTATGAGAACGACGCCGAGGAGGATCAACTCGAAGCTGGTGCCTGCTCAGGGCTGGCAGCTCTCGGCGCCAGCCTCGCGAACCATCCGTCGCTGGACTGCCTGCAGCTCGAGTTCCCGGACCTGCGTCCGCAGCAGGTCCACGCACTGGTGGCCGGACTGGCGGGCAACTGCACACTGACCCGACTGGTATTGCAGGCTGACCGCGACGACGCGCGGCTGCAGATGACGCTGGCGTTGGATCGGGGAGCCTTGCCCCGACTGGAACATCTCCAACTCAACAACGGGTGCCTCTCCCAGGTTCAGTGGCCCGAGGTCGCTACCCTGAGCCGATTGCTGTCCAGGCACAAGGCCCTGCGCACCGTGGAGCTCCCTCTCGCGTTCTTCGCGCCCGAGTACCTCGACACGCTCGCCCAGGGCCTCGCGCTGTCCCATTCGATCACCTCGATGAAGCCCCCTCTGCTCGAAACCCCCTGGCAGATCCCGCCCGCCATCTGGACGACCTTGCAGCGCAACCGCGCAATGGATGCGCGCTTCGGTGACACCGCCCTGATCGCCGCCTGCCAGGCGTTCACCGGGAGCTGGGGCCAGGTCCTCAAGAAGGACCCCGGCATGATCGCCAGGAACCAGGTCGGCCAGCACCTCGCCGCCATGCTGGCGCCACGCAGCAACGTGGCCAGGACGCAACGACACACCGGCCCGGTGTCGAGCATCAACCTCCGAACGGCGTTCGCCCGGCACCTTGCGGCCGAGCCATTGCTGATCAACGCGCTCATGGCCTCGTACTCGCTCCCTCCCAAGGCGCGCAACTTCGAAACCCCGTGAACTCCGTGTCGCAGTCGGGCAACTCGAAATTGCGATAGCACGGATGCCGCAGCCGCTCGCGCGTCGCGAACGACGCGCCGCGCAGCACGCGGTGCCGATCGTCGAAGGCGGGCATCGTGTGCCCGAGGTCCGGCCCCGGCTCGAAATGGTCGTAGGGCCGGAAGCGCCCGGCCGTCCATTCCCACACCTGGCCCCAGCGGAAGCCGCGCGATTCGCCGGTGCGCGCCGCATGCTCCCACTCCACCTCGGTCGGCAGCCGCCGGCCGGCCCAGCGGCACCAGGCATCGGCCTCGTACCAGCTCAGGTGCAGCGCGGCCTGCCCGAGCGGCACGCGCGCCAGCCGGCCGAAGCGCTGCTGCAGCACGCCCTGGCGCAGCTGGTCGACATACAGCGGGCTGCGCCGCCCGGCCGCCTGCACCCAGGCCCAGCCCTCGGGCGTCCACCAGCGCGCTTCGTCGTAGCCGCCATCCTCGACGAACTCGCCGTACTGCGCCCAGCTCACCGCCTGCGCATCGATCTCGAACTCGGGCAGCGCCACCTCGTGCGCCGGCTGCTCGTTGTCGTACGCGAAGCCCTCGCCCGACTCGCTGCCGATGCGCGCACGCGCCGCCGGGAACAGCAGCGCCGGCCGCGCCGGCAGCGTCGACAGGGCGGGCCACAGGCCGGCATCGAAGCCGAGCTGCTGCGACAGCACCGCCAGCCCCTCGGCGTGCGCGTCTTCATGGAACAGCGCGAGGCGGAAGAAATACAGCGCCGCATCGCCCTCGTGCGCGTGCTCCAGCAGCTCGAGCGTGGTCTCCAGCGTCTCGGCCAGGTAGGCCCGCACCGCCTGCGCGTCGGGCAGCGCCAGCGCGCGGCGCGTGGCCACCGGCGCCAGCGAAGCGTCGAACCAGCCATCGGCCCCCGGCTCGATCGACGCGAGCCGCGGCGCCCGCGGGTCGCAGTGCTCGCCGCGGTGGCGCTGCACGTTGCGGCCGATCCAGTACTCCTGGTACCAGCCCAGGTGGCCGAGCGTCCACAGCGGCGGATCCACCTC
>NZ_JBFUCB010000819.1:0-2194 GCF_056405435.1 Rhizobacter sp. P1_G5
GGCCACCGCCCGGCCCCCCGGGACCGCCCGGGCCCCCGGGGCCGGCCATCGCGCCAGCGGGTGCCGCGGCCGGCCGGTGGGTGAGGTACCAGGCGAGGCCGCCCAGCAGGGCCAGGCCGATGACCGCGATCAGCGTGCCCAGCCAGCGCCGGCGCGGGGCGGCAGGGAGGGCGGGCGTGGCGGCGTCTTTCGGCGTGTGGTCCATGGGCATGGGCAAAGGCAGTGAGGGGGTACGTCGGCGATGGGCGACTGTGCCACGCGCCGAGGCGCGCAGGTCAATCGGCGGCTGGGTGCCTCGGCACGTGGCGTGCCTGCATTCCAACCGGCCAACGTTGCCGGTGTATTGCTGCCTTGTGCCCGGGTGTCAACCCGGGGCCCCGGACTGGCGTCCGGGCTACATGCCGGCGTAGTTGGGGCCGCCGCCGCCTTCGGGCGCGACCCACACGATGTTCTGCGTCGGGTCCTTGATGTCGCAGGTCTTGCAGTGCACGCAGTTCTGCGCGTTGATCTGCAGGCGGTCCTGGCCGGCTTCGGTCTTCACGAACTCGTAGACGCCGGCCGGGCAGTAGCGGGCCTCGGGGCCGGCGTACTTCGCGAGGTTGATGCCCACCGGCACCGCGGCGTCCTTCAACGTCAGGTGYGCCGGCTGGTTCTCGCCGTGGTTGGTGTTGCTGATGAACACGCTGGAGAGCTTGTCGAAGGTCAGCTTGCCGTCGGGCTTCGGGTAGTCGATCCTCGGGCACTCGGCGGCCGGCTTCAGGCGGGCGTTGTCGGGCACGGTGCTGTGGATCGTCCACGGCGGTGCCTTGAAGCCGAGCTTGGGCAGCAGCCACAGCTCGATGCCGTTCATGATCGACGACAGGAACAGGCCCTTCTTCATCCACTGCTTGGTGTTGCGCGAGGCCTGCAGCTCTTCGTAGAGCCAGCTCTTCTCGAAGGCCTGCGGGTAGGCGCTGAGCTCATCGTGCTGGCGGCCGGCGGTGACGGCGGCGAAGGCGGCCTCGGCGGCCAGCATGCCGGTCTTGATCGCGGCGTGGCTGCCCTTGATGCGCGAGAAGTTCAGGAAGCCGGCCTCGCAGCCGACCAGCGCGCCGCCGGGGAACACGAACTTCGGCAGGCTCATCAGCCCGCCGCAGGTGATCGCGCGGGCACCGTAGCCGATGCGCTTGCCGCCTTCGAGGCAGGCGCGGATCGCGGGGTGCGTCTTCCAGCGCTGCATTTCCTCGAACGGGCTGAGCCAGGGGTTGCTGTACTCCAGGCCGGTGATGAAGCCGAGCGTGACCTTGTTGTCTTCCATGTGGTACAGGAAGCCGCCGCCGTAGGTGCTGTTGTCCATCGGCCAGCCGAGCGAGTGGATCACCTGGCCGGGCTTGGCCTTGGCGGGGTCGATCTCCCACAGCTCCTTGATGCCGAGCGCGTAGGTCTGCGGATCGCGGCCGTCGTCGAGCTTGAAGCGCGCGATCAGCTGGCGGCCGAGCTGGCCGCGGGCGCCTTCGGCGAACACCGTGTACTTGGCGTGCAGCTCCATGCCGAGCTGGAATTCGCCGGTGGGCTCGCCGTCCTTGCCGATGCCGAGGTTGCCGGTGGCGACGCCCTTGACCGAGCCGTCGTCGTTGTAGAGGACTTCGGCGGCGGCGAAGCCGGGGAAGATCTCGACGCCGAGCGCCTCGGCCTGCTGGCCGAGCCAGCGCACGACGCTGCCGAGGCTGATGATGTAGTTGCCGGCGTTGTGCAGGCTGCCGGGGATCAGGAACTGCGGCGTGCGCAGCGTGCCGGTCTGGCTGAGGAACAGCATCTCGTCATGGGCGACGGGCTGGTTCAGCGGGGCGCCGAGTTCCTTCCAGTTGGGGAAGAGTTCGGTGAGGGCGCGAGGGTCCATGATGGCGCCGCTGAGGATGTGGGCGCCGGGTTCGGAACCCTTCTCGAGCACGACGACCGAGATCTCCTTGCCCTGTGAGGCCGCCAGCTGCTTGAGCTTGATCGCGGTCGCCAAGCCGCCGGGGCCACCCCCGACGACCACGACGTCGTACTCCATGGATTCGCGCGGGCCATGTTGCTCGAGGATGGCTTCGGGGGTCATGTCGGTCCTTGTGTCCTGGGCGCTGCGCGGCAGGCAGCGCTTGTCTCGGTGGCGCGCATTGTATCGATGCTGAGCGCTAAAAAGAACGATCGTTCTTTTTTGGCATTGCCGGGG
>NZ_JBFUCB010000820.1:0-2190 GCF_056405435.1 Rhizobacter sp. P1_G5
GCTGTACTGGTTCCAGCGCAGCCCGAACGAGCTGCTGCGGCTGCTGGCGGTGACCGGCTTCCTCGGCGGGCTGACGACCTTCTCGTCGTTCTCCGGCGAATCGCTCGCGCTGATCCAGCGCGACGAATGGGCGCTCGCGGCGGGCCACACGCTGGCCCACGTGCTGGGGTCGCTGGCCTGCGCCGGCCTGGGATATCGGCTCGCGCGCCTCGCACTCGCCTGATCCCGCCAGATCGACCTCTGCTGCTTTGCAGACGGGTTCTGCATCATTTGACGACAAAGCCTGGTTACGATTTGTTTCCTTCGGTGGACTCAAATAGCAGCAGAGGTGGATCCAGTGACAGCAGCGACGACGGTGCGGCGACGGCTGAGCGTGCTTGCGCAGTCCGTGAACGTGCAGGACATGCTGAAGGTCGAGGTGTTCCTGCGGCTGGCCCAGGGCCGGCTGCGCTGCGACTGGCAGGTCTCGACCACCGGCGAAGCCCACCTGCTGCTGCTGGGCGGCGACGAACCCACCACCATCCCCGGCCTGCTCGACGACCCGGTCTCCCAGCTGCAACTGGTCGACGGGCCCGGCACTTCCCTTCCAGCGTCCCATGCCGACGGCCACCAGGTGCTGACCCGGCCGCTCCAGTACGACGCCTTCGTCGATGCGCTGCTGGCGGTCGAAGACAAGCTGCTGCCGAAGTTGCCTTCCGCGGCCCCGGCCCCGATGGTGCCGGCCACCGCGGGCGGCCGCCAGCCCTGGTCCACCGGCAGCTTTCGGCTGAGCCGCTGGCCGTCGGCCGGCCTGCTGCAGCCGCACCGCTACGGTGTGCGGCTGGCCACCTTCCTGTCGGTGCGCCCGGTGACGCTCGACGAACTGGCCCGCCTGTGCAACGTCGACAGCGCCGAGTGCGCGAGGTTCGTCGACGCGATGGGCCATGCCGGCCTGCTGAGCCTCGCGGCCCGCGTGGCGCCGCAGTCGCGCGGGGTGCCCGCCGCAGCCGGCGCGCCGGGTGAGCGTAGCGTGGCGCCAGCGGCCGATGCGGGCCTGGTCTCCCGCCTGCGCCGCACGCTCGGCATCAGCAACAAGGGCTCGACATGAAGGACCCCAAGATCGTCTTCACCGRCACGCCCGGTGCGGGCAAGACCACCGCGATCGCGGCACTCAGCGACACGCCGCCGGTCACCACCGACGTGCGCAACACCGATCCCTCGCTCGCGAAATCGCACACCACCGTGGGTCTCGATTTCGGCCAGGTCGACCTGGGCGACGGCCAGGTGGTGCGGCTGTTCGGCACGCCGGGGCAACTGCGCTTCGAATTCATGTGGCAGATCCTCGCCGCCGACGCGCTGGCGCTGGTGATCCTGATCGACAACTCGCGGCCCGATCCGCTGAGCGACCTGGTCGACTACCTCGATGCCTACGGCACGCTGCTGCCGTCGATGAACGCCGTGATCGGCGTCGGCCGCACGCTCGAATGCCCGCTGCCGACGCTCGACGAGTTCAGCGACATCGTCGGCGAGCGCGGGCTGGTCGTGCCGGTGCTGGCCGTCGACGTGCGTGAGCGCGACGACGTGCTGATGCTGCTCGACGTCGTGCTGGCCCAGGTCGAAGCGCGCGTCGACCTGGGTGTCGAGGCCACACAGGAATGACGATGGACCGAAACGAGATGACCCGCCATGCCCAACTGGCGGCGGAAGCCTTGATGGCCGACGTGAGCGGCGCGCGCGCCGTGCTGGTGGCCACGCCGGACGGCTTCGACCTGGCGCATGCCGGCGCCTTGCCGCTGGATGCCAGCCGGCTGGCCGCGATGGTCAGCTCGATGGCGGCGCTCGGCGACGCCGCCAGCCGCGAGGCCGCGATCGGCCAGCCGCATTGCATGGTGGTCGATTCGAGCGCCGGGCGGCTGGTGATGCGCAGCGTGCAGTGGCGCGGCGAGCCGATGGTGGTCGTGCTGCTGGCCGACACCAGCGCGCTGCTCGGCATGGTGCTCAACGCGCTGAACGGCGTCGAACGCAGCATGGGGACTGCATGAACCCGCGCGTCGTGGCCGATGAGCTCGATGCGATGGCCGCGCAGCCCGGCATCGTCGGATGCGCACTGGTCGACCCGGCCACCGGGCTGATCTGGCAGGCCAGCGGCCGCGTTGCCGATGCCGAGCGCACCTGGGAGGCCGCCGTCGACTACTGGCGGCTGCACGACAG
>NZ_JBFUCB010000821.1:0-2189 GCF_056405435.1 Rhizobacter sp. P1_G5
CCCCGCAGCGACTGCGCCGCCGCCGCCAGCTGCTCCACCAGCGCGGCGTTCTGCTGCGTCATCGTGTCGAGCTGCGCGATCGCCTGCTGCATGCGGCCGATGTCGCTGCTCTGCGAGGCACCGCTCTGCGCAATGTCGCCGATCAGCCCCGCCACCTGGCCGACGCTGTCGACGATCTCGCGCATCGTGCGGCCGGCATCGGCGACCAGCTGCGAACCGGCCGCCACCTTCTCCGTCGAGTCGCCGATCAAGGCCTTGATCTCGCGCGCAGCCGACGAACTGCGCTGCGCGAGGCTGCGCACCTCCTCGGCCACGACCGCGAAGCCGCGACCCTGCTCGCCGGCGCGCGCTGCCTCCACAGCTGCATTCAGCGCAAGGATGTTGGTCTGGTACGCGATGCCGTCGATCACGCCGATGATCTCGGCGATCTTGCCGGCGCTGGCGTGGATCTCGCCCATGCGCACGATCACGTCCTGCATGGTCTGCGCGCCGCGCGCCGCGACCTCGCTGGACAGCGTGACCCGGCTGCGCGCCTCGCGTGTGCTGTCCGAGTTGCTGCTCACCGTGGCCGCCAGCTGCGCCATCGAGCCGACGGTCAGCTGCAACGCGTTCGCCTGCTGCTCGGTGCGGTTCGACAGGTCGGTGTTGCCGCTCGCGATCTCGTCCGATGCGGTGTCGACGCTCTCGACGGTCTGCCGCACGTCGAGCACCACCGTGCGCAGCTTCTTGCGCATCGCGTTCAGCTCGGCCCGCAGCCACGAGATCTCGTCCTTGCCCGACGACGTGATCTTGGTCTCGAGGTCGCCGCCGGCAATGCGGATCACGCACTGAACGGTCGATTCGACCGACTCCTTGATGCTGCCGCGGATCAGCCAGCCGGCCAGCAGCGCCACCGCGCAACCGGCGATGGCGCCCGCACTGAACCACCCGATGGCCGCATCGGCATTGATCCGCTGCGGTCCCGCGGCAAGCTGCTGCACGGTCCACGCCGCCGCCGCACCCATCGCGAGCACGATCGCACCCATCACGGCGAAGCCGATCATCACCCGCCTGACCAAGCTGACCTGGCGAATCCATTCCATGAGCTGTCTCCTTGTTTTATGAATCAAGCACCATCCAGCCGCAGCGCCGCGCATGCTCGCGCAGCACAGGCTCCGGCCGCACGGCCACCGGATGCGACACCGCCTGCAGCAGCGGCAGGTCGCTCGCGGAATCGGAATAGAACCAGGATTCGTCGAAGGCCTGCAAGCCGCCGGGCCGGTCCAGCCAGTCGAGCACGCGGCTCAGCTTGTGCTCGCGGTGGCAGGGCTCGCCGTCGATCTCGCCGGTCAGCAAGCCGTCTCGCAGCTCGCCTTCGGTCGCCATCAGGTGGCGGATGCCGAACAGCCGGGCAAAGGGCTCGGCGATGAAGCGCGTGGTCGCGGTGACGATGGCGCACAGGTCGCCGGCACGCTGGTGGCGCTCCACCAAGGCCTGCATGATGCCGGGCACCCGCGCCGCCATCTCGGCCTCGAACGCGCGGCTCCAGGCCTCGATCTGGTCGCGCGGAAACGCCGCCAGCGGTGCCACCGTGATGCGGTGCATCGCGCGGATGTCCAGCGTGCCGGCCACGTAGCGGTGGCAGCAGGCCAGGTAGGCCTCGGGGGCCTCGGGCGGCAGGATGCCGCGCGCCGTGAGGAAGCGTGTCCAGGCCATGCCGCTGTCGAAGGGAATCAAGGTGTGATCCAGGTCGAACAGCGCCAGGTTCATGCGTGTCTCAGGCGTGGCTCAGCTCGCGCGACAGCAGGTGCGCCGGCAGCACGCCGCGCAATGCGTTGCACACCACGATGGCCTGCGCACGCCGCAGGTCGGCCCGGCTCAGGCTGCGCTCGACGGTGGCCCAGCCCGGATCGGCCAGCAGCCGCGCGCGCATCACGCCGGGCAGCGCGCCGTCGTGCAGCGGCGGCGTGCACCAGCGGCCGTCCAGCAGCAGGAACACCGAGCTGCGCCCACCTTCCACCAGACGGCCGTCGGCGGTGAAGAACAGGCTGTCGAACGCGCCGGCCCGCTCGGCCGCCTGCACGCCGGCGTCGTAGTGCTGGCGCAGCGTGGTCTTGTGGGCCGCCAGCGGGCGGTGGTCGGGCAGGGGCTGCGCGGCGATCAGCAGGCCCACCGGCCCCGCGGGCAGCGGCGCGAGCGGGGCGTGGGTG
>NZ_JBFUCB010000822.1:0-2188 GCF_056405435.1 Rhizobacter sp. P1_G5
CACCTGCTGCAGGTGATCGACGACATCCTCGACCTCTCGAAGAACGAGGCCGGCCGCATGGACCTGGAGCGCACCGGTTTCTCGTTGCATGCGCTGCTCGCACGCGCCCGCAGCCAGGTGGCCGAGCGGGCGCTGGCCAAGGGGCTCGCGCTGTCGCTGCGCGCCGACGACGACGTGCCCGACCTGCTGCATGGCGACCCGACCCGGCTGCTGCAGGCGATGCTGAACCTGCTGAGCAATGCAGTGAAGTTCACCGCGCACGGCAGCGTCGCGCTGCGCGTGCTGCGGCTGGCCGACGATGCGGCCGGCGTGCGGCTGCGCTTCGCGGTGCGCGACACCGGCATCGGCATCGCGGCCGACCAGTTCGAGCGGCTGTTCGAGGCCTTCGTGCAGGCCGACACCTCGACCACGCGGCGCTTCGGCGGCACCGGGCTGGGCCTGGCGATCACGCAGCGCCTGGCCGCGATGATGGGCGGCGAGGTCGGCGTGAGCAGCGAGCCGGGGCAGGGCAGCGAGTTCTGGTTCACCGCGTGCCTGGCGCATGGCGCCGCGGCTGGCGCGGACCGGCGCGGCGACGATGACGCCGACGGCGACGGCATGCGGGCCGATCCGCGGCTGCCGTGCGCAGAAGCCGCGCTGCGCGCCCGGCAGGGCCGGCTGCGCGTGCTGGTGGTGGAGGACAACCCGGTCAACCAGGAGGTGGCGTGCGAGGTGCTGCGGGCGGTCGGCGTCGACGCCGAGCTCGCCTGCGACGGCGCGCAGGCGCTGGAGCGCGTGCAACGCGAGCAGTTCGCGCTGATCCTGATGGACATGCAGATGCCCGGCATGGACGGGCTGGAGGCGACGCGGCGCATCCGCGCGCTCGGCGACCGCACGCCGATCCTCGCGATGACGGCCAACGTGTTCGACGAGGACCGCGCCGCGTGCCTGGCCGCCGGGATGGACGGCCATGTCGCGAAGCCGGTCGAGCCGGCGGCGCTGTACGAAACCCTGCGCCGGCACCTCGGGCTGCCGCAGGTCGACGCGGCGCCCCATGCAGAACGGGCCGCGAGCGAATCCGCAGGAGATGACGCCCCGCTGACGCCGTGCGGCGCGATCCGCCGCGTATAGTGCGGCGGGGCGGTCGCWGGGGCCGCCGCCGACCGCGCACCAGGGGGGCATTTCGTGACATCGCAGGGGGTTCCGCACCACATCGCCGTGCTCGACGACGAGGTCGACATCACCCAGTTGCTCGCCAACTACCTCGGCGGGCAGGGGTTCCGGGTGTCGCAGGTGCACCAGGGCCGCGCGCTCGATGCCTTGATGGCCGCCGACACGCCGTCGCTGGTGCTGCTGGACCTCGGCCTGCCCGGCGAGGACGGCTTCGCGATCGCACGGCGGCTGCGCGAGCACCACCAGTGCGGGCTGATCATCATCACCGGCCGCGGCGACGCGGTCGACAAGGTGGTCGGGCTGGAGATCGGCGCCGACGACTACGTGACCAAGCCGTTCGACCTGCGCGAGCTGCTCGCGCGGATCAAGTCGGTGCTGCGGCGCGTGGCCGCCCCGGCGGTCGTGGCGACCGCCCCGGCAGCGCCCGCGGCCAGCGTGACGGCGGCGCCGCCCGAGCGGCTGCGCTTCCTCGACTGGGAGCTCGACCTCGCTGCGCGCCGGCTGGCCAACCGGGCTGGCGTCGAGGTGGTGCTGACCGGCGGCGAGTTCGACCTGCTGAGCGTGTTCGTGCGCCACCCGGGGCGGGTGCTGTCGCGCGATTTCCTGCTCGAGAGCACGCGCGGCCGCGAGGCGGCGCCGTTCGACCGCACGATCGACGTGCAGGTGGGGCGCCTGCGCAAGAAGCTCGAAGCCGACCCGGAGAGCCCGCAGCTGATCAAGTCGGTGCGCAGCGCCGGCTACATGCTGGCGGTGCCGGTCGTCGGCGCCTGAACCGGAGCCCCCGATGCCGCCGCACAACCTGCCGCCGCCGACGCCGGAAGAGGGGCGCCTGTTCCGCTCGCTGTTCTCGGCCTACCCCGATGCGCTGCTGCTGGTCGATGCGCAGGGCCTGATCGTGCGGGCCAACCCGGCGGCGGCCACGTTGCTGGGTTACGAGCTCGCGGAAATCGTCGGCCTGCCGGTCGATGCGCTGGTGCCCGACAGCATCCGCCCACGCCACGCGGCCTACCGCGGCGCCTACGGCATGAGCCCGAAG
>NZ_JBFUCB010000823.1:0-2179 GCF_056405435.1 Rhizobacter sp. P1_G5
AAGAAGTAGTCGAGCGTGCCACCGGTCATCAGCACGCGCCACGCGTCCTGCCCGGCGCCCAGGCCGAAGAAGTAGGGCTCGTTGTAGAGCGAGAAGATCACCGAGCCGTTGCCCTTGAAGGCGGTCGCCACCGAGGTCCAGAAATCGAGCGAGTGGTCCGCATTGGCCATCTGCGTCTGCACCATCGGGCAGGCGTTGCCCGGTGCGCCCCAATGCAGTTCGATGATCACGTACAGGCCGGCGGCGTTGGCCTGCTGCACCTGCGTCGCGATGGCGGCGCGGTAGTTGCCGCCGGGGTCGCCCTGGCGCGTCACGCCGTCGGTGTCGACGCAGGTGAGGCCCAGCCACGAGGTCTCGTTCAGCGTGAAGCGCACGGTGTTCGCATGCCACGCCTGCAGGGCCGGCCACCTCGGCCCGCCCGGTTGCCCGGCCTGCCCGCCGGACGGGTCCCCCGGACTCCAGCCGCCGATCGCGACGAACTCGAAGCCGCTGAAGCTGACGCCGCGCAGCTGCAGCACGTTGCCGGCGGCATCCACCAGGCGATTGCCCTGCACGCGCACCGCCGGCACCGTCGCGGCGGTCGCGGGCGTGATGCGGATCGATGCGGAGGCCGGCGCCCCGAGTGCCAGGCCGTTGGTCGGGTTCGACAGCGCCACGGTGAAGGTCTTGTCGACCGTGTTCGCCGTCGCGTTGCCGATCGGCAGCGACAGCGTCTTGGGCGCACTGTCGCCGCTGGCCCAGGTGAGGGTGCCGCTGCGGGCCGTGTAGTCGGTGCCGGCCAGCGCGCTCCCGTCGGATGTGGCAAAGGCCACGCTGCCGTCGCGCGAGCCGTCGGCGCGGTTCACCGTGACCGTCAGCAGCCCGACGTTCTGCGCCACCGCGTAGCTCGCCGCAGACAGCGCGACGCTGCCCGCCGGCAACGGCGGCGGCGGCGCATCGCCACCGCTGCCGCCACCGCAACCGGCCGCGAACATCGCGGCCACCAGGACCAGGGCAGTACGTGTGGATGACATGAAGACCTCGCGCCGAGCACCACGCTCGACGGCACGATCTCACGCCGCGCGCGCAGACTCTGTGCGGTGTCGAACACGCGCGCTGCGCAGGGTCATGCAGGGCGTTCGCGCATCCGACGCCGCGATGCGGCACGGAGTGCCCGGCAATCGCACATGCGCGTCCGGAAGTTTTTTTTTCCTTACTGTGCGTTACCGCATAGACGCTGAACTATCGGCGTGCGCGACCTATCTTAAGAGGGCTGGCGCACAGACGATTCATCGCTCTGGTGCCTTGCGCCCCTCCGATGCCAAGCACGCCCATGGCGCGCCGGAGGCCGTCACGCCGACCGCTGCCCTGGAGTCACCCCCTCTGATGAACAACTGCCTCGTGAAGCGAGCGCTGCGAGCGTTCGCGCTCGTCTTTCTTTCCACCGCCTGCACCCTCTCGATGGCCGCGGGCTACACCGCCCGCGCCGGCAAGATCTACGACGAGGCCGGGCAGGAGCTGCAACTGCGCGGCATCAGCCATTTCGGCTTCAACGCGACCATCCTGCAGCCGCAGTTCCTGTGGGCGATGGGCTGGAAGCAGCAGATCGCGCAGATCAAGAGCCTGGGCTTCAACGCGATCCGCGTGCCCTTCGTGCCCGACACGCTCTACAACCCGACGCCGGTCAACCAGCTCAGCTACCTCGATCCGAACCTGAACGCCGAGCTGATCGGCAAGACGCCGCTGCAGGCACTGGACCTGTGGATGGCCGAGGCCGACCGCCAGGGCATGTACGTGCTGCTCGATTTCCACAGCGTGTCGATGCAGCGCCAGTACCCGACTTGGTTCGTGTCGAACCCGGCCGACTTCGGGCTCATCTACAACAAGCAGGCCTACACGAAGGAGAACTGGACGCGCGACCTCGCCTTCGTCGCGAAGCGCTACGCCCACCTGCCGCATTTCTTCGCGATCGACCTCTACAACGAGCCCAACGGCATCGTGCGCTGGAGCACCGGCGACGCGAACGCCGCCAACCCGGTCAACTTCTGGAAGGCCGCGGCCGAATCCGCATCGGCCGTCGTGCTGGCCGCGAACCCGAAGCTGATGGTGTTCGTGCAAGGCATCAACGGCAACTTCGACGGCCGCGAGAAGAGCAACGTGCCGATGAACTGGGGCGAGGATTTCCAGCCGCAGGCCTACA
>NZ_JBFUCB010000824.1:0-2170 GCF_056405435.1 Rhizobacter sp. P1_G5
CCGCCCCCGCCGCCGCTGGTGCTGGCGGCACCGCCCGCGGCCGCTGCGACGCTCACGCCGGCGGCACCGCCCGTTGCGGCGCCGGTGGTCGCGGCGCCTGCGGCACCGGCTGCGCCGATCGTCAAGCCGGCCGACCCGAAGGCCGACGAGATCGAGCGCCGCCTGACCGCGCTGAAGCAGCTGCGCGACAAGGGCCTGATCACCGACGACGAATACAAGCAGAAGCGCAAGGACATCCTGCAATCGCTGTGACCTGCCGCCGGATCCGACATCGTCCCCCCGAAGAGGGAGTCAATCGGATGGATGGATTCGCGGCGCGGCATCGAACATAGTCTCGCCTCGCGGCAGGGGTTGCCGTCGTGGAGCGCGAGATGCAGTTCGATCAGCAATTCAACGAGGGTGATTTCCGGATCTATGTGGCCGCGCAGGACAGCGGCCGCGGCCGCGGCTACACGGCCGCCGTCGTCGTGAGCCGCGTGCGCGGCGCGGTGAACACGCCCTGCGAGGTGTACCGCGACTGCTGCCTGGCCGGCGGCCACCGCTGGATCTCGCGCAGCGCCGCGCTGTCGTATGCGGTGTCGGTGGGGCGGGAGATCGCGCACACCGAGCCGTCGCGGCTGGCGCATTGCTGATCTGGAATCGCGCGCTGAAATCGATCTCTCAAAACGGACCGACAAAGAAAAAGCGGATGGTGCAAGCACCATCCGCCCGAAGAAGCCGCAGTGTCATTGGGAGGAGGGAGGAGGTAACTGCGGCTCCGTGTCTGTGACTTTAACCCGGGATGCACCCTCAATTTGTAGGACGACACGCCGTTTTGTTGCGAATGGTGTGCTCATCCCCCGCCGCCCCCTTCGCCCTCGCCATCGGCCAGGCGTGACGGGTCGAGCAGCCGCTCGAGCTCGGCGCGGCCGAGGTCGGTCTGCTCGTCGGCCACGTCGATGATGGGGCGCCCTTCGCGGTAGGCCTGCTTCGCGATCTCGGCGGCGCGCGCATAGCCGATCAGCGGATTCAGCGCGGTCACCAGGATCGGATTGCGCGACAACGCATCGCGCAAACGATCGCCGCGCACCGTGAAGCCGGCGATCGCCTTGTCGGCCAGCAGGTGGCTGACGCGTGCGAGCAGCTCCAGGCTCTCGACGAGGTTGCGCGCGACCAGCGGCAGCATCACGTTCAGCTCGAAGTTGCCGGACTGGCCGGCGATGGTGATCGCGGCGTCGTTGCCGATCACCTGGGCCGCGACCATCGTGGTCGCCTCGGGGATCACCGGGTTGACCTTGCCGGGCATGATCGACGAGCCGGGCTGCAGTGCCTCGAGCTCGATCTCGCCGAGCCCGGCGAGCGGGCCGGAGTTCATCCAGCGCAGGTCGTTGGCGATCTTCATCAGGCTCGCGGCCAGGCTCTTGAGCTGGCCCGAGACCGAGACCGCGGTGTCCTGCGCGCCCATCAGCGCGAAGTAGTCGTCGCCAGGGCGGAAGGCCTGCTGCGTGAGGCCGGCCAGCTCCTCGCAGGCCAGGCGCGCGAAATCCGGGTGCGCGTTGACGCCGGTGCCGACGGCGGTGCCGCCGAGCGCGAGCTGGGCCAGGTCGGCGCGCAGGGCCTCGAGCCGGGCGATCTGCGCATCGACCTGCGAGGCCCAGCCGCCGAGCGCCTGGCTCAGGCGCACCGGCATCGCGTCCATCAGGTGGGTGCGGCCGGTCTTCACGTGCTCGTGCACGCTGCGGGCCTTGTCGCGCGTCACCTTCGACAGGTGGTGCAGCGCGGGCAGCAGCTGCTCGGCGAGCACGACGCCGGCGCTGACGTGGATCGCGCTCGGGATCACGTCGTTGCTGCTCTGGCCGTGGTTGACATGGTCGTTGGCCGAGACCGGGCGGCCGAGGCGGCGCGTCGCGAGCGTCGCGATCACCTCGTTGGCGTTCATGTTCGAGCTGGTGCCCGAGCCGGTCTGGAAGACGTCGAGCGGGAAGTGCGGCATGAAGTCGCCGTCGAGCAGCTCGCGGCAGGCGGCCTCGATCGCCTGCGCGGTGTCGGGCTCGAGCTTGCCCAGGCGCGCATTGGCCCGTGCGGCGGCGAGCTTGAGCTGGATCAGCGCGCGGATGAACGCCGCCGGCAGCCGGCCGCCGCTGACGGGGAAGTTCAGCACGGCGCGCTGCGTCTGCGCGCCGTACAGCGC
>NZ_JBFUCB010000825.1:0-2167 GCF_056405435.1 Rhizobacter sp. P1_G5
CCAGGGCGGCGGCGCCAACACCTCGCTGAAGCCCACCGAGCTCGGCGGCGCCCACCTCGACCGGGTGTTCGCCGGCTCCACCGCAGGCGTCACCACCGGCTTCGGCTATGTGCTGAGCTTCAACCGCGCCGGCAGCAAGCAGGTCGTCATCGCGACGCGCGGCACGCGCGCCGAGCACTCCAAGGCCGACCTGCTGACCGACCTGCGCGCGTCGATGACCGGCTTCGGCGACTTCGGCCTGGTGCACCAGGGCTTTCGCAACACCTTCGACAGCGTGAAGATCGGCCTGGCCCGCGACGACCGGCGGATCATGGATGCCGACGTGGTGCACTGCGTGGGGCACAGCCTGGGCGGCGCGGTCGCGACGCTGGTGGCGGCGCATTTCTCGTCGCGCGGCAAGGCGGTGAAGCTCTACACCTTCGGCTGCCCGCGCGTCGGCGCGCTCGGCGCGCAGAGCGCGATGGAGCAATCGCTCGGCAAGCACAACATCTTCCGCGTCTCGCACGACCTCGACCCGGTGACGATGGTCGGCCCGTACCCCTACGGCCACCTGAACGGCCAGCCGGACGACGCGAACAACATGATGCTGGTGTCGCCCACCGGCCAGCTGCTCAGCGTGGCCAACCACGACATGACCGAGTACGTGCGCAGCGTCGGCGGCACCGAGATGAACTGGCAGGCGGTGCGCGGGCTCGGCGGCGCGGTCGAGCGCGACAACGCGGTGCTCGCGCGCTGGCTGCTGCGCAGCTCCGACAACCCCGGCTGGCTCACGCAGCGCGCCGCGCAGGGCCTGAGCTACCTGATGAAGGCCTTCTCGCACCTGCTGAAGCAGCTCGGCTTCGTGACGATCGCCGGGCTGACCGGCATCGACCTGTTCTGCGTGGTGCTGGCCTCCAACATGACGAAGATCGCCGAGATGAATTCGCAGCTGATGGACTGCATCCTGCAGGCCGCCCGCTGGGCGCGGGTGGTGGTCTCGAACGCGGCGCAGCTCACCGCGACCGTGATCCGCGCGATCCTGAACGCGATGTTCAGCGTGCTGCGGCCGATCGCGGTGAACGCGCTGCAGAGCGTCGGCCGCGGCACGCCGCTGCCGCTGCTGATCGGCGGCGCCACCGCGCTGGCCGGTGCGCTCATAGGCTGAGCCATGGAACGCGACGCCTTCGAGCACCTGTACCTGCACGCGCACACGCTGGCCGAGTTCGGCTTCATGCGCACGATGGCGGGGCTGGCGAGCAGCGACGCGCCGGCACTCGCGCCGGAGCAGCTCGCCGCGAATGCGGCCGATGCGCAGCAGATGCTGAACCTCGATGCGGCCAGCTTCGACTGGTCGGCCCTCGATGGCGTGGCGGGCTTCGGTGCCGGGCCCGCGGCCGACGAGAACCCAGCGGCCGGCTACGACGGTCCGACCTTCACCGAGGCGCTGGCGATGGACGACGAGGTCGGCGGCGATGCGATGCCGGAACTGTCGAACTACCTCGAACGGGCCCAGGCGGCGCGGCCGCTGCTGGCGGGCCGCATCGCGCACTCATGGGCCACGGCGGATGTGCAGGCCCTCGACGGCGCGCTGGCTGCGCTGCCCGGCGAGCTGGCCCCGCTCACCGGCCCGCTCAGCGCCGACGAACTCGCCCCCTGGCTGGCGCTGTACGAGCAACGCCACCCGGCGCTGGACACGCTGGTGCAGCAGATCCGGCGCCTCGAACCGTTCTGATCGGTCCGTCACGATCGGTAGTCCGCCGCCTGGCCGGCAATCAACCTGCAGGCCGCCGTCCACGTGAGCTGGACGATCCCGCTGGCGTCGTCATCCTCGAACTGCGCCGCCGTCAAGGCCTGCACCGCGGCCGGCGGCACGCGCAGCGGCACCCCGCCTGACAGCGCCGCGACCTGGATCTGGCAGGCCCGCTCCAGGAACCACAGCTCCTGGAACGCATGCGCCACCGTGCGGCCGCCGACCAGCACGCCGTGGTTGCGCAGCAGCATCGCGTTGTGCAGGCCGAGGTCGGCGACCAGCCGCGCGCGCTCGTCGAGCCCGAGCGCGATGCCTTCGTAGTCGTGGTACGCCAGCCGGCCGTGGAAGCGCAGCGCATGCTGGCTGATCGGCAGCAGCCCGCCCTGCTGCGCCGACACCGCGCCGCCGGCGGTGGTGTGCGTGTGGATCACGCAATGC
>NZ_JBFUCB010000826.1:0-2156 GCF_056405435.1 Rhizobacter sp. P1_G5
CTCGAGGCCATCGGGGCCGCTGGCCAGCACGCTGCCGGGTGCGCCGCTGCCGGCGCGGACTTCGCCGCGCCACAGCTTCACCGTCTCGCCCTCCAGCAGGCCGGTGGCGCCGGGGAACGGGTCGAAGGCGCGCAGCCGGCGCTCGATCTGGTCGGCGGACAGTGCCCAGTCGACCGCGGCCTCCGCCTTGTCGATCTTGTGCGCGTAGGTCACGCCCTCGGCCGGTTGCGGCGTGCGCGGCATGCCGCCACAGGCCGCCAGCTCGAGCGCCTCGACGATCAGCCGGCCGCCGAGCGGCGCCAGCCGGTCGTGCAGGCTGGCGGTGGTGTCGGCCGGCCGGATCGGCAGTGTCTCGACCAGCAGCATGTCGCCGGTGTCGAGCCCGGCATCCATCTGCATGATCGTGATGCCGGTCTGCGTGTCGCCGGCCTCGATCGCGCGGTGGATCGGCGCCGCGCCGCGCCAGCGCGGCAGCAGCGAGGCATGGATGTTCAGGCAGCCGCGTGCCGGCAGGTCGAGCACCCACTGCGGCAGGATCAGTCCGTAGGCGGCCACGACCATCACGTCGGGGCGGGCGGCCAGCAGCGCCGTGCGGGCAGCGGCGGCATCGTCGGGGTACTTGCCGTCCAGGCGCAGGCTGCGCGGCTGCGCGACCGCGATGCCATGGCTTTCGGCGAATGCCTTCACCGGCGACGGCTGCAGCTTCATGCCACGGCCGGCCGGGCGGTCCGGCTGGGTCAGCACCAGCGGGATCTCGAAGCGGGCGGCATGCAGGCGGGCCAGTGCGACCTGCGCGAACTCAGGGGTGCCGGCGAAGACGACGCGCATCGGGGCAGGCCGCTCAGGGACGCTGTTCGTCGCGGGTGCGCTTCAGCATCTTGGTCTTGATGCGGTCGCGCTTCAGCGAGCTCAGGTACTCGACGAACACCTTGCCCAGCAGGTGGTCCATCTCGTGCTGCACGCACACCGCGAGCAGGCCTTCGGCGTCGAACTCGTAGCTTTCGCCGGCGCGGTTCAGCGCCCGCACGCTGACGCGGGCGTGGCGCGGCACCTTGTCGTAGACCTGCGGCACCGACAGGCAGCCTTCGTCGCCGGTCACCATCTCTTCACTGAGCGCGGTCAGCTCGGGGTTGATCAGGACGTGCGGTTCGTCACGGCGTTCCGAGGTATCGATCACGATCACGCGTTCGTGGACGTCGACCTGCGTCGCCGCCAGGCCGACGCCGTCGGCCTCGTACATGGTCTCCAGCATGTCGTCGACAAGCTGTCGGATGCGTGCGTCCACTTGCGTGACGGGCTTGGCCACGGTGTGCAGGCGGGGATCGGGGTAACGGAGGATAACGAGCTTGGCCATGTGGGAAACGCGCAACGCCGGACGGCGTGACAGGACGCACGCGAGGTGTGTCCGGAAGTCAATTTCGTTGCGATATCAAGGGTTTAGGGGCAGAATCTGTGAAACTGAATGAAGATTTTCGCTGAGCCGCAGGCATCGTGCCGCGGCCCGGTTCAGTTAACCGCACAACGCAGCATTGTGCTGCCTGAGCGCCCGGAGACTTACCTTCATGACCCGAAGCCACCGTATCGCCCTGTCGTTCCCCCGGGCTGCCGCCATCACCGTTGCGCTGGGCGTCTGCTTCGGTTCCGCGACCGCGAACGCACAAGCCGGCAACTACCCGATCACTCCCAAGCAGCGCAGCACCGCGCAGCAGGTGGCCGAAGCCGGCGTCGCGCTGTCTGACCTGTCCCCCAATGCGCCCGATTCGTACACCGTGAAGAGCGGCGACACGTTGTGGGGCATCTCCAGCATGTTCCTGGTCAGCCCGTGGCGCTGGCCCGAGCTGTGGGGCATGAACCTCGACCAGATCCGCAACCCGCACCTGATCTACCCGGGCCAGGTGCTGTTCCTCGACAAGGCCAACGGCCGTGCGCGCCTGCGCGTCGGCTCCGGCGAGCAGGGCGGCGTCGTCAGGCTGTCGCCGCGCGTGCGCGAAGGCGACCTGTCGCGCGACGGCATCCCGGCGATCGCACTCAACCTGATCGAGCCGTTCCTGAACGAGGCCGTGATCGTCGACGAGAACGAACTCGCGAAGGCGCCGCGCGTTGTCGCGACGCCGGAAGCCCGCGTGCTGCTGGCGCGTGGCGACAAGGCCTATGTG
>NZ_JBFUCB010000827.1:0-2154 GCF_056405435.1 Rhizobacter sp. P1_G5
GGTTTCGCCCCGGCGGGCGAGTCACTTTGGCTTCGCCGAAGCTTCGCTTTCATTTGAGCCCAAATGAAAGTAACCAAAGCAAAGAGCTTCAATACAAAACCATACGGTTCGTTCTGGCCCGCTTCGGACAACACTGCCACTTCGGCTGCACATCCTCCTTCATTGGGATTGTTGACCGTTCTTCTCCACACGCCTCGCTCGCTTCGCATCGCATCGGCCCCATCGAGGCGATGCGAGCTGGACAGTCACCGTCCGCCGAACGGAACCCCGGTCAGCACATCCGCATGCGCCCGCGGTGCAGACCGCCCGTATTGCGGCGGCGGCGGCACTTGCCCACCCAGCTCCGCCGCTGCATGCCACACCCACCGAGGGTTCCAGAGCATCCCGCGCGCCAATGCCACCATGTCGGCATCGCCATCCACCAGGATCTGCTCGGCCTGCGACGGTTCGGTGATCAGGCCGACCGCCATCGTCGGCAGGCCGGTGGCCTCCTTGATGGCGCGTGCAAACGGCACCTGATACCCAGCGCCCAGCTTGATCTGCTGCTGCGACGTGATGCCGCCCGACGACACATCGATGAAATCGCAGCGGCGTGCCTTCAAGGCCTTCGCGAACTCCACCGTCTGCGGCAGCGTCCAGCTCGGCGCTTCGCTGTGCTCCATCCAGTCCGTCGCCGACACGCGCACGCCCAGCGGCTTGTGCGCCGGCCATACCGCCCGCACCGCATCGAACACTGCCAGCGGCAGGCGCATCCGGTTCTCCAGGCTGCCACCCCACGCATCAGTGCGCTGGTTGCTGATCGGCGACAGGAACTGGTGCATCAGGTAGCCGTGCGCGCAGTGCAGCTCGATCACGTCCAGGCCCAGCCGCTGCGAGCGCTCGGCCGCCTTCGTGAACTGCGCGATCACCGTGCGGATGTCGTCCTCGCTCATCGCGTGCGGCGGCGCCTCTTCCGGTCGCTGGCGCACCGCCGATGGCGCCCACGGCGTCCAGCCGCCGTTCTGCGGGGGGATCAACTGCCCACCCTTCCACGGCGGGGCGCTCGAGGCCTTGCGGCCGGCATGCGCCAGCTGGATGCCGATCGCGCCCTTGGCATGCGGGCGGATCGCCGCCAGCACCCGCGCCAGCGCGGCTTCGTTCTCGTCGCTCCACAGCCCCAGGCAGTCCGGCGTGATGCGGCCCTCGGGGCTCACGCCCGTGGCCTCGATCAGCGTCAGCGCGGCACCACCCTGCGTCATCGCGCCCAGGTGCATCACGTGCCAGTCGGTGGCCGACCCGTCGACCGCCGAGTACTGGCACATCGGCGCGACGATCACGCGGTTGGAGAGCTCGAGCTCGCGCAGCGCGAGCGGACGGAACAAGGTGGGATTCATCGGACTCCTGCAGACGGTTGAAGCACGGTGGCTTCGTGCTATCTTGCCCCACAGCCTTGGCCGCCGCTGACCCCGGGTCTTTGACGTTGGGTCGGCGGCGTGCCGCCACATCGAACAAGTCAAGGAGCCAGAACATGAGCTACAGCATCGATCTCTCCGGCCGCGTCGCGCTGGTCACCGGTGCCTCCAGCGGACTGGGTACCCAGTTCGCGAAGACCCTCGCGAAAGCAGGCGCCGCCGTCGTGCTCGCYGGCCGCCGCGTCGAACGCCTCAAAACCCTGCGCGCCGAGATCGAGGCCGGCGGCGGCGACGCCCACGTCGTCAAGCTCGACGTGACCGACCACGACAGCATCAAGGCCGCCATCGCCCACGCCGAGACCGAAATGGGCACCCTCGACATCCTCGTCAACAACTCCGGCGTCAGCACCACGCAGAAGCTCACCGACGTGACGCCCGACGACTACGACTACGTGATGGACACCAACACCAAGGGCTCGTTCTTCGTCGCCCAGGAGGTGGCCAAGCGCATGCTGGCGCGCGCCAAGGGCGCCGCACCCGGCACCTTCACCGGCGGGCGCATCGTCAACATCGCGTCGATGGCCGGCCTCAAGGTGCTCGGCCAGATCGGCGTCTACTGCATGAGCAAATCGGCCGTCATCCACATGACCCGCGCGATGGCCCTCGAATGGGGCCGCTACGGCATCAACGTCAACGCGATCTGCCCCGGCTACATYGACACCGAGATCAACCACCACCACTGGAAGACCGAGCAGGGCAAGAA
>NZ_JBFUCB010000828.1:0-2147 GCF_056405435.1 Rhizobacter sp. P1_G5
GCGGCGCGCTGGGCGTGGCGCTGGACGTGTACCACGTGTGGTGGGATCCGAAGCTGCAGGCGCAGATCGAACGCGCCGGCCGCGAGCGGCTGCTGGCCTTCCACGTCTGCGACTGGCGCGTGCCCACGCGCGACCTGCTGAACGACCGCGCGATGATGGGCGACGGCGTGATCGACATCCCGCGCATCCGCGGCTGGGTCGAGGACGCCGGCTACGCGGGCTACAGCGAGGTGGAGATCTTCTCCAGCGAGGACTGGTGGAAGCGGCCGGGCGGCGAGGTGCTGGACACCTGCATCGCGCGGCACCGCAGCGCCGTCTGATCCACCCCGAGAGGCCCTAGACTCGCGCCGTCTGCATTGACGGTCGCGTCTTCATGAACAAAACGGCCAGGCTCTTGGTCACGCTCGCCCTGCTGGGAGGTTTCGGCGGGGCACTCTGGTTCTCGCTGCGAGGCGCTCCGGCGCAGCTGGCCGCCACCGAGCCGGCCGCGGCGACTGCACTGACCGGCCTGATCGCGGTCGACGTCGAGGATTTCTTCAGGAACCCGCGCGTGGTGCAGGTGCTGGCCGACCACCGCCKGCCGGTGCAGGTCACCCGCATCGGCAGCCGCGACATGGCGGCGCGCGTGGCGCCCGGCGCCAGCCCCGACTTCTTCTTCCCGTCGGGCGTGGTCGCCGCGACCCAGGTCACCGAAGCTGGCCGCAAGGCCGGCATCGCGACCGCCTCGTACTCGCCGTTCCACACGCCGCTGGTGATCGCCTCCTGGGAGCCGATCGCGAGGATCCTGGTCGACAACGGCATCGCCCGCCCGCTGCAGCCGCAGGTGTACGGCGTCGACATGGACAAGCTGACGCAGCTGATGCTGGCGCGCAAGCGCTGGAAGGACCTGAAGCACGCGGCAGCCTACGACGTGAGCCGCAGCGTGCTGGTGTCGACCACCGACGTGCGGCGCAGCAACTCGGCCGCGATGTTCCTGGCGCTGGCCAGCAGCGCGCTGAACGGCGAGACCGTCAGCGACCGCGACACCGCGCGCCGCACCGCGCTGCGGCTGGCCGAGCTCTTCAAGCRCCAGGGCTACC
This sequence comes from Rhizobacter sp. P1_G5, assembly GCF_056405435.1. Classification (NCBI taxonomy): domain Bacteria; kingdom Pseudomonadati; phylum Pseudomonadota; class Betaproteobacteria; order Burkholderiales; family Sphaerotilaceae; genus Rhizobacter; species Rhizobacter sp. P1_G5. The sequence goes on from NZ_JBFUCB010000828.1 coordinate 1,080, forward strand.
AGGAGAACTACGTCAACGGCAATTTCGAGGACTACGTGTCGCAGGGCATCGGCAAGACGCCGCTCGCATGGATCTACGAGAACCAGATCGTCGGCCATGCGCTCGCCAAGGGCGGCATCGGCGGCGGCATGGTGCTGCTGTACCCGCAACCCACCATCACCAACAAGCTGGTGTTCGTCGCCACCAGCGAGCGCGCGAAGGCGCTCGGTGCGCTGCTGTCGAACGACGCCGAGCTGCAGGGCATCGCGCTGCAGCACGGCTTTCGCATCGCCGATGCCRACCGCTTCGCGAAGGCCGTGCAGCCGACCGGCCTCGCGGTGGAGACCCGGCTGACGCAGGTGGTGGACCCGCCGTCGTTCGAACTGATGGCGGAAATGATCGACGTGGTGACGAAGGAGATGGGTCAATGAGGCTTGCCCTGCGTGTCTCGCTCGTGGCGCTGTTGTGCATGGCCCTCGCCGGCTGCGACCGGCCGGCGGCCGACACCGCCGCCACGCCAACACCGCCACCGCCGCCCGCAGCACCGGCGCTGCAGGTGCTGGCCACCACCGACCTGCGCGACATCGAGCCGCTGCAGCAGATGGTGCTGAAGGCCACCGGCGTGAACCTGCAGTTCCGCTTCGGCGGCACGATGGAGAGCACCGAGGCGGTGCTGAACGGCCAGTCCGGCGCCGACCTCGCCTGGTTCGCCAACGCCAAGTACCTGCTGTCCGACGCGCAGGGCCAGTCGCGCGTGAAGCTGCAGGAGAAGATCATGCTGTCGCCGATCGCCCTCGGCCTCAGCGAATCGGCAGCCCGCCAGCTCGGCTGGGACCGGCCGGAGCGCGCCGCCAAGGTCACCTGGAAGGACATCGCCGCCGCGGCGAAGGCCGGCAAGCTGAGCTACGCGCTGTCCAACCCCGCCACCTCGAACCAGGGCTTCATGGCCTTGCTGGGCGTGGTCGCGAGTGCCGCCCAGAAGACCGACGGGCTCGGCGCGGCCGACGTCGACCGCGGCGCCATCGCGGCGTTCCTGAAGGGCTACCGGCTGCCGGGCGACAACTCCACCTACCTTTCCGAGAAATTCAT
>NZ_JBFUCB010000829.1:0-2147 GCF_056405435.1 Rhizobacter sp. P1_G5
ATAATGAATCGTGAACTCTTGATGCTGGTCGATGCCATCTCGCGCGAGAAGAGCGTGGATCGCGAAGTCGTGTTCGGCGCGGTCGAGGCTGCGCTGGCCTCTGCCAGCAAGAAGCTGCACGGCGGCGAGGTCGACATGCGCGTCACCGTCGACCGCGAGAGCGGTGAGTACGAGACCTTCCGCCGCTGGCACGTGGTCCCCAATGAGGCCGGCCTGCAGCTGCCCGACTCCGAGATCCTGCTGTTCGAGGCGCTCGAGCAGATCGACGACATCGAGGTCGACGACTACATCGAGGAGCCGGTCGAATCCGTGTCGATCGGCCGCATCGGCGCCCAGGCGGCCAAGCAGGTCATCCTGCAGAAGATCCGCGACGCCGAGCGCGAGCAGCTGCTCAACGATTTCCTGTCGCGCGGCGAGAAGATCTTCGTCGGCACCGTCAAGCGCCTGGACAAGGGCGACGTGATCGTCGAATCCGGCCGGGTCGAAGGGCGCCTGAAGCGCAGCGAGATGATCCCGAAGGAGAACCTGCGTTCCGGCGACCGCGTGCGTGCCTTCATCGCCGAGGTCGACGCGACCCTGCGCGGCCCGCAGATCGTGCTGTCGCGCAGCGCGCCCGGTTTCATGATCGAACTGTTCGCCCAGGAAGTGCCCGAGATCGAGCAGGGCCTGCTGGAGATCAAGTCCTGTGCCCGCGACCCCGGTTCGCGCGCCAAGATCGCCGTGATCTCGCACGACAAGCGGGTCGACCCGATCGGCACCTGCGTCGGCGTGCGCGGTTCGCGCGTCAACGCGGTCACCAATGAACTGGCCGGCGAACGCGTCGACATCGTGCTGTGGTCCGAGGACCCGGCGCAGTTCGTGATCGGCGCGCTGGCGCCGGCCAACGTGCAGTCGATCGTCGTCGATGAAGAGCGCCACGCGATGGATGTCGTCGTCGACGAGGAGAACCTCGCGATCGCGATCGGCCGCGGCGGCCAGAACGTGCGCCTGGCCTCCGAGATGACYGGCTGGCGCATCAACATCATGACGGCCGAGGAATCGCAGGCGAAGCAGAACGAGGAGTCCGACAGCGTTCGCAAGCTGTTCGTCGACAAGCTCGACGTCGACGCCGAAGTGGCCGACATCCTGATCGCCGAAGGCTTCAGCAGCCTGGAAGAAGTGGCCTACGTCCCGATGCAGGAAATGCTCGAGATCGAGGGCTTCGACGAAGACACCGTCAACGAGCTGCGCACGCGGGCCAAAGACGCTTTGCTGACGATGGAGATCGCCCGCGAAGAGAAAATGGAAGACGTGTCGCAGAACCTGCGCGATCTCGAGGGGCTTGATGCGGCCCTGATCCCGAAGCTGACCGAAAGCGGGATCAACACGCGCGACGACCTCGCCGACCTCGCGGTCGACGAACTGACCGAAATTGCCGGCATCGACGAAGACAAGGCCAAGGAACTGATCATGAAGGCACGCGAACATTGGTTCACGACCTGACATTGATCGACCTGATGCCCCAACGCCCGATCGAACGCCGCACTGCAAGTACCAAGCAAGGATATTCACAATGGCTGTGACCACCGTCGCCCAGTTGGCTGCCGAGCTCAATCGCCCGGCAGCCGCGCTGCTCGAGCAGCTCCAGTCGGCCGGCGTCGTCAAGGCGTCGAGCGACGACGCGCTGACCGAGTCCGACAAGGAGCGACTGCTTGATTACCTCCGCACGGCCCATGGCACGGGCGGGGGCGAGCGCAAGAAGATCACGCTGACCCGCAAGTCGACCAGCGAGATCAAGCAGGCCGATTCGAGCGGCAAGGCGCGCACGATCCAGGTCGAGGTGCGCAAGAAGCGCACCTTCGTCAAGCGCGACGAATCGGCCCCGTCCGAGGAGCCGGCAGCGCCGGTCGCCGACGACGCCGAACTGCAGCGCCGCGAGGTCGAGGCCCAGGCCCAGGCCGAGCTGCTGCGCCGCCAGGAAGAAGAGCTGGCCGAGAAGCGCCGCCAGCGCGAGGAACAGGAAGCCCGCGAGCGCGAGGCCGCCGAGGCCCGTGCGCGTGAAGCGGCCGAAGCCGCCGCGAAGGCCGCTGCCGAGGAAGCCGCGAAGRCCGCTGCCGCTGCAGCAGCTGCGGCCGCCGCGGCTGCCGCAGCGGCCCCGACGCCTGCCC
>NZ_JBFUCB010000830.1:0-2133 GCF_056405435.1 Rhizobacter sp. P1_G5
GATCAGCACCCGCCCCGGCGCGGCGGCAGATTCCGCAGCAGCCGGCTCCTGGCTCACCTCGATCGAGAAACGCCCGCCGCCCGGCATCGCATCGCGCGCGTTCGATGCCAGGTTGATCAGCGCCAGCTCCAGCTCACCGACATCGACGCGGATCGGCGCGACCTCTGCCGCCACCTCCAGCGACAGCGCGACRCCGCTGCCCAGCGTCGCCTTCAGCAGCTCGGAGACCGCCGGCAGCCAYGCCGCCAGGTCGACCCGCTCCGGCTTCAGCGCCTGGCGGCGCGAGAACGACAACAGCTGCCGCGTCAGCCGCGCGCCCGAGCCCACCGCGCGGGCGATCGCGCCGATCTGCTTCATCTCGGCCACGTCCGGCCGCAGCTTCCTCACGACGTGCAGGTTGCTGTTGACGATCGCCAGCAGGTTGTTGAAGTCGTGGGCCACGCCGCCGGTGAGCTGGGCCAGCGCCTCCAGCTTCTGCGATTGCAGCAACGCCTTCTCGGCCTGCTCGCGCTTGCGCGCCTCGGCATGGAACTCGATCGCCATGCGCTGCTCGAGCTGCGTCTTGCGCAGCGCGAGCCAGGCCACGTACACGAGGCCGATCGTCACCGGCAGCGTGATCGCCGCGAGCAGCGCGACCAGGCGGTTCCAGTCGGCGAGGATCGCGTCGTCGCGCAGCGAGCTGCTGACGTACACCGGCAGGTCGTGCACCTGCTGGAAACTCACCGTGCGCAATGCGCCATCGAAGCTGGAGCGGAAGCTCAGCACGCCCGCATGCTGCCCCTGCCGCACCGCGGTGACCACCGGACTCGTGTCGGGCAGCCGCGTGATCGGGGCCGGCGGCAGCGGCCAGCGCGTCAGCAGCGTGCCGTCGGCCTTGAACAGCGTGAAGGTGCTGACGTCGGCTTCCTCCAGCGCGATCGAGCGGTAGAACTCCTCGAACACCGCCGGCTGAAGCGCGATGACGACCATGCCGCCGAAGCTGCCGTCGGCGCGCGGGCGGCGCACCGCGATGCTCAGCGCCGGCATGCCGGAGGCCCGGCCGAGCACGACGTCGCCGATGACCAGCCGGGCCTGCGTGGCCTTCATCTGCTGGAAGTAGTTGCGGTCGGCGATCGAGACGCTGCCCGAGCCGACCGGGAACCCGGTGCCGACCAGGTGTTGGCCCTGCGCATCCCACACCGAGATCGAGCGCACGCCCGGGATGCCGGTGCTGATGTCCATCAGCCGCAGGCGCAGCGCCGCTTCGTTGGCGCGCACCTCGTCGTCGGATGCGCCGACGAAGCGCAGCGACTTCTCGGCGATCTCGCGCGAGGATTCGAAGATGCGCATCGCATGCCGCGCCGCCACGTCGCTGGTGCGCACCAGCGTGCTGCGCCCATCGTCGTGGGCCACCTGCCAGGCCCACCAACTCGCGGCGATGAAGCCCGCCAGCGGCAGGATCGCCGCGCCCCACATCACGGCGCGCAGGAAACGCGTCAGCGGCGTTTCCTGCAGCTTTTGGGGGTGGGCGTCGCCGAGCCAGGCGCTGTCGCGGGCTACTTCCATGCGGTGGGAATGTTACCGGCCGGACCGCAGATGCCCGCGCGCCTGCAGCAGCGCCAGCACCTGGGCCGCGGCGTCGGCCGGCGACAGCTCGCCGGTGTCCAGCCGCAGTTCGGGCTGCGTGGGCACCTCGTAGGCCGAGCCGATGCCGGTGAAGTTGGCCAGCCCGCCGGCTTTCGCGCGCGCGTACAGGCCCTTGGGATCGCGCGCCGCGCAAGTGGCCAGCGAGGTGCTCAGGTGCACCTCGACGAAACGCCCGCTGCCGATGCGCTCGCGCGCCGCGGCACGGTGTGCGGCGCGGGGCGAGATCACCGCGGCGAGCACCATCAGGCCGGCCTCGTTGGCGAGGCGCGCGACCTCGGCGATGCGGCGGATGTTCTCGTCGCGGTCGGCATCGGTGAAGCCGAGGTCGCGGTTCAGGCCCTCGCGCACCACATCGCCATCGAGCATCAGCACGGCCCGCCCGGCCTGCAGCAGCGTGCGTTCGAGCACCGCGGCGAGCGTCGACTTGCCGGCACCGCTGAGGCCGGTCATCCACACCGTGGCGGGGTTGGGGCCGAACACGCGTTCACGCAGCGGCGCGAGCGAGGG
>NZ_JBFUCB010000831.1:0-2132 GCF_056405435.1 Rhizobacter sp. P1_G5
CTGGAACTGCGGGTAGAACGCCGCGTAGAGCGCGACGGCCTGCCGCAGGTCCACCGTCTCCAGCAGCAGCACGTACGGCGTGTAGCGCTGGCCGTTGTCGGCGCCGATGGTCTCGCCGTCGCCGCGGCGTTCGACCGTGAACCGGCCTGCGGCCGGACTGAGCGGCCACAGGCGCGAGGAGGCCTGCTCGCGGCCCAGGCCATCGACCGTCGCGGCCACGCGGTGGGGCAGGTCGTTCATCTGGAACAGCGCCAGCACGGCCTCTCGGCCGAACAGTGCCGTCACCGCCGAAGCGAGGTCGGCCGGGGCCGCCGCGGGGTCGGTGGCCTGCAGGTTCTCGATCGGGTGCTGGATGCCCGAGCTCGCCGCCGGTGGGGCGGCGGCCACCTGGGCAGGTGCGGGCTCCGGCGGGGCCGTGGCTGCAGGAGCGACAGGGGCGGGGCGGGCCAGCCAGAACCAGGCCGCTGCGGCGGCCAGGCCCAGGGCCCCGAGGGCGAGGGCGATCTTCAAACCGGGCTTCATGCCGCAGCTTACCGCCAGCGGCGCCTCAGGCGTAGGCGGCCAGGAACACCGACACCGCGCGCTCGACGATCTGCTTGATCTGCTGGCGCGTCGGTGACGCGTTCGCACCCAGCAGGATGCGGTGCAGCACCTCGGCCTGCAGCAGGCCCGTCAGGTGCAGGGCCACCACCGAGGGCTCCGCCTGCTTCAGCCGGCCCGCCGCCATCTCGGCCTGCAGGAAGGCCGCGACGGTCTCCTCGCCGCGCCTGGGGCCCAGCTCGAAGAACTGGCGGCCGATGTCGGACTGCCCGGCCTGCGACACCACCATGCGGTAGGTGCCCACGGCCTCCGGCGTGCAGATGAAGCTCACGAACTTCTCGCCGAAGCGGCGCAGCACGCGTGGMAGGTCGTCGCTGCCGGGCAGCAGTTCGTCATAGGCCGGCCCCAGGTGGCGCATGCCGGAATAGTGGGCGGCCTCCAGGAACAGCTGCTGCTTCGACGGGAAGTAGCCGTACAGCGTGACCTTCGAGCCGCCCATGCGCGCGGCGATCTCGTCCATCGAGGTGCGCTCGTAGCCCATCTCCTGGAACGCCTGCAGCGCGATCTCCAGGATCGCCTCGCGCTTTGCCTCTGTCTTGACTCTCATGTCAATGCCTTTATTTTGAACTCGTGAGTTCATTATTGCTTGACACCAATGGTACGGCAAAGCTTATACTGAACTTGTGAGTATGTTTATAGAGGAGTCATCCCCCATGTTCTCGAACCATTCCCTGACCGGCGGCACCGCGATGCTGGCCCTGGTGTCGGCACTGCTTTCAGCGTGCGGGGATCCTCCGCACGGCCCGCCGGCCGGGCCGTCGGGCCCGCCGCAGGTCGGCGTGCAGGTCGTGCAGCCGCAGCGCGTGGTGCTCGGCACCGAGCTGCCGGGCCGCACCGTGCCGTTCCAGATCGCCGAAGTGCGCCCGCAGGTCACCGGCCTGATCCAGGCCCGCCAGTTCGACGAAGGCAGCCTCGTCAAGGCCGGCCAGGCGCTCTACCAGATCGATGCGGCGAGCTACCAGGCCAGCTACGACAGCGCACGTGCAGCCCTCGCCAAGAGCGAGGCGACTCTCCGCTCGACACGGCTCAAGTCGCAGCGCTACGACGAGCTCGTCACCATCCAGGCCGTCAGCCAGCAGGACCACGATGACGCATCGGCCGCGCTGCAGCAGGGCGAAGCGGACGTGGCCTCGGCCCGGGCCGCGGTCGAGACGGCGCGCATCAACCTCGCGTACACGCGTGTCGTGTCGCCGATCACCGGGCGCATCGGCAAGTCGTCGGTGACGCCCGGCGCGCTGGTCACGGCCAACCAGGCGGGCACGCTGTCGACGGTGCAGCAGATGGACCCGATCTACGTCGACGTCACCCAGCAGAGCAGCGCGGTGCTGCGGCTGCGGCACGCGCTGGCCCGCGGCGAGCTGAAGGCGGGTGGCGCGAACGCCGCCGTCGTCAAGCTGCTGCTCGAAGACGGCAGCACCTACCCGCTCGCCGGCAAGCTGCAGTTCTCCGACGTCACCGTCGACCAGGGCACCGGCGCGATCACCTTGCGCGCCGTGTTCCCGAACCCGGGCGGCGAGCTGCTGCCCGGCATG
>NZ_JBFUCB010000832.1:0-2124 GCF_056405435.1 Rhizobacter sp. P1_G5
CGCGAGAACAGCACGCCGGTCTGCAGCTCGTGCAGCAGCCCGCCGGTCGACAGCGTGCCGCGAACGCCCAGGTCCAGCGCATCGGTGCGGCGGTGCTCGTCGTCGCTGCGGTAGTCGTAGAGGTCGTAGGTGCCGTCGCTGCAGTAGCGGTCGTAGTTGCCTTCGGCGCCGCAGCCGTACGGGAAGGCAAGGCGGTCGTCGCTGACCAGGCGCTGCGTCGCGAAGTGCGCCACGGCGCGCCAGTCGGCCGACAGGCGCTGCTGCCAGCGCAGCGACGCGGTGTCGCCGTCAAGCACCACCGGCTGCGACCAGGGCTGGTTGTTCAGGTTGGTCCGCGGGTCGTAGGCCGATGCATCGGGCACGCGGTTGCCCAGCAGGCTCATCGCCGGCACGCTGGGCTGCGAGCGGTGGCTGGTCTCGAACTCGGCCTCGAGCAGCGTGTCCGGCGTCACGCGCCAGTCGCCGGCCACCGCCAGCAGCTGGCTGTGGCCGCGCAGGTCGTGCGTCTGCGGATCGAGGTCGTCGTACTGCGCGTTGACCCGCATGCCGAAGGCATCGCCCTCTCCGAAGCGCTGGCCGATGTCGACACCGCCGCGCCAGGTGCGGCTTTGCTTCCACTCCAGCGCGGCCGAGCGCACCGTGCCCTCGGGCCGTTTCACGACCAGGTTGACCAGGCCGCCCGGCGCACTCGTGCCGGCCTGCATGCCGCTGGTGCCCTTCAGGATCTCGATGCGCTCCTTGTTGGCCAGCGGCAGCGCGGTCTCGGCATTGATCGGCAGGCCGTCGCGGCGGAAGTTGAAGCGGTTGTCGGTCGCGAAGCCACGCACCATCAGCGTGCTCCAGTAGCCCTCGGAGTTGTAGGCGTCGCCGAGGCTCGCATCGAAGCGCGTGATGTCGGCCAGGCTCTGCACGCCGGCATCCTTCATCGCGACGCTGCTGATCACGCTCGCCTGCAGCGGCAGCTTCGACAGCGGCAGGTCGCCGAAGCCGCCGATGGTGGCGACCGCATCGGGCGCGCGGCCGGTCACGGTGACCGGCGGCAGCGTCTGCGGATCGATGGTGCTGGTGGTGGATTGCGCATGCGCGCTGAACGCGGCTGCGATGCCCAGGGTCAAAGGCGCCAGCGGCGCCAGGGCAGGGGACTTGCAAGAACGGAATGCCATCGTACTTCCCGGTTTGGCGATGGCAGGTCGGCGCAACCGGGCCGCGGCAAAGAAGAGAGGATCCGCGGCACGACGCTTCCCTGCGCGAGGATTACCTCAGTCAGGTTCGAAGGGACTCTCTCAGCCGGTCACGTGAACGTGGCCAGCACCCCTAGCGATGCCCGCCGGGTGAGCGGCGGGCGGACGGATTTTGCACTATTTGGAGAACGTGGCCGAGTGACGGGTCAGGCGGCGTTCATGGACTTCAGCGAACGCCGCCTGGTGTAGCAAAGTCGACTTCCTCTGCTGTTGCGGTTCCGTTCTTCCGTCCGGGGTAGCTGATCCACTTCATCGCGACGTTCAAGTCGGCAACGACGCTTGAGGCCTCGATCTTCGGCCCGTTCTCAAGTTCGAGACTCTTCGTCGTGTGCGCATCCTTGACCAGAGTCAGGTCGTAGCCGCGATCCAGTGCGCCGTAGGCGGTGGCACGGATGCACCAGTTGGTCGCGGCGCCGGCCAGCACGATGTGCGTCGCGCCGATGCGCGCAAGCTCGGCTTCGAGCCCCGTCTCTTCGAACGACGACTCGAAATGCTTGTAGATCCGCGCTTCGCCTTGCGCGGGAACCAATTCCGGTACCAGTTGCCATGACGGCGAGTCGCGCACGAGTTCCTTGTCGTCATGTTGTACCCAGATCACGGGGACAAGTTGCTCCCGGGCGCGCTCAACAACGCGCGCGACGTTGTTGACGACTCGCGTGGTCTCCCAGGCTTCGGCCACGACGCTGACTTGAACGTCAACCACGACGAGCGCTGCTTGATTTCCGGTGCGGACTGTGGACATGGTCAGGATGCCTTGATGTGAGGTGGAGGGCAGGCGATCGATCTTCTGCCGCCCAACGTTTGACATGAGGGGTCAGGCGGCGCTTCGCCTGCGCTACCGGCTGCCATGTGCGGCTACCGGGGCTTCGGCCACGACAGGGAC
>NZ_JBFUCB010000833.1:0-2124 GCF_056405435.1 Rhizobacter sp. P1_G5
GCACCGGCCATCGCCTGCGCGCCGTGGCCGGCCGACGTGATGTTCAGCGCGACCGCCTCGCGGTCCTCGTCGAGCACCGACACCGCCAGCCCGAAGCCGACGATGATGAAATCGACCGGCGCGATCTTCGCCGCGAGCGGCGCGACCCAGCCCCCCTGGCTCGGGCCGTGCAATCCGATCCTCGCCACGCGCCGGCCGGCAAGCCGCCGGGCCTCCTGCAGCGCTGCCACCGCATCACGCGCGAGCTGCTCGAAATCCTGCGTGTAGTGCCCGCCAGATGCCCCGGTGCCGCGCTTGTCGTACACGAAGGCGCCGACACCCGCGGCCGGAAAGCGCCGTTGCAGCGAGTCGAAGCGCTTCGCCGAGTCGTGCTCCGAGCCCTGCAGCAGCACGACGACCRGCACCGGCCCGTCACCGGCAGGCATCACGAGGCGGCCCGCGAGCGGCGTGCCGTCACTCGTGAACCGCACGTCGATCGTCGGCAGCGCAAGCCGGCGGCCGTGGACGCCACCGAAGTCGATCCCGGCCTGCGCGCAATCGATGCGCACCTGCCGGCCATCGGGCCGCTGCGTCCAGCCCGGCGAACTGACGCCGGCCGCCGGGCCCTGGGTCTCGAAGGCGCCCGTCGTTCCATCGGGCCTTCGCCAGCGCAGCGAGGTGCCGCGTGACGTGCCCACGTCGACGATGCCGCCATCGTCGAGCCGGTACGCGCCGACACCGCAGTCGACCGCCGGCTCTGCTGCCGCCTGCGACACCATCGGCAGCGCCAGGCTGCACAGCGCAAGCCAAGCCATCGCGCCACGGGAGTGAGATGCTCGTTCAGACATGGGAATCCTGTTCCAGCCAGTGACGCGGCAAGTGTCCCACCCGCTGGCTGAACCGGTCGATCTCCCCGGCCGTCCGGCTGCGCCGCCAGACGGCCTGAAGCGCCCGTTCAGGAATCGAACGCGATGCGTGCCCCCGACCCCGGGGGCGCGCAGGTGTAGGTCGCCTCCTGCCCCGGCACCGTCGCGAGCGCCCGCACGGCGGCGTCGCTGCGCTGGCTGCCGTCGGACGCGACGAAGGCCTGCGCGGCCGGGTTGTAGAGCAGCCCGCGCGACACGCCGCCCTCGACGATGCGCACCACCAGGCTGCACTCGGTGGTCGCGCCGCCCAGCTCCTTCGACGTGAACGGCGTGGCCGCGCGCTGCAGCAGCAGGTTGATGCGGCCCGCCACCGCCGATGCGTTGCCGCTGTTCAGCGTGACCTGCTGGCCGACGATCGGCGCGAGGTCGCTGTCGAAGGCCATCATGAAATCGACCACGTCGCGCCGCGTCGCATCCGGGTCGAGGATCGGGAAGCCGACGGTGAGCTGCGGGTTGAAGACCTTGGCGGTGAAGAAGCGGAACAGCGTGTCGACCGAACCGTCGTTCACGAAGCCGAAACCGCGCACCTGCTCGCCGAGGAAGCCGGTGTCGGGCGCGCCGAAGAACTCCACCCGCGGCGAGCCGAACATGCCGACCTTCTGGTACATGTTGCGCAGGTGCGGGATCTTCACGATCTGCGTGATGCCCTCGAAGCTCGCTCGCCCGCCGGTGCCGAAGAAGCCGCTGGCCGGGTCGAGCCGGTGGCAGCCCTCGCAGGTGAAGGCCGTCTGGTTCATCGTCAGGCCGCCGAGTGCGCCCAGGTCGATGCCGTCCGACGGCCGCGTGCCGCTGTAGAAGCTGCGCCCGCGCTGCTGCGAGGCGGTCAGCGTGTTGTCGAGCTTGCGGATCGGGTTCGGCGGCAGCATCACCGGGATCTGGAAGTCGGCGAACTGCTGCATCTCGGCCTCGCTCAGCGGCGCGGTGCCGCCCAGCAGCCCCTCGAAGGCCACCGCGAAGTTCTTGAACGACAGCGTGCTGTCGGTGCCGCTGCTGCCGAAGATGCCGGTCGCCCGGTCGCCGCGCCAGTGCATCGCGCCGGAGTTGCGCATGCCGCGCAGCGTCTGCGTCGTCATCGGTCCCTTCATCGGGTGGAACTCGTTGGCGTTGTCGCTGCCGTTGACCGGCGACTTCACGCCGAACAGCAGCTTGCCCAGCGCGATCTCCAGCGGCGACGACAGGTTCTTCGTGATCGGGTTGTTGGTGACGCGGTCATCCGGAT
>NZ_JBFUCB010000834.1:0-2113 GCF_056405435.1 Rhizobacter sp. P1_G5
GGGCTGTACAGCCAGATGTATGGCCAGGTCGCGCCGCAGGTGCCGCAGCCCGACCTCGTGCTCTGGCTGCAGGCGCCGACCGCAACGCTGCAGCAGCGCATCCAGCGCCGCGCGATCGCGATGGAGCAGCGCATCGCTGCCGACTACCTCGAGCGCCTGGCCGATGCCTACGCGAGTTACTTCGAAGGCTTCRATGCGGCGCCGGTGCTGGCCGTCAACACCGAGCACTTCAACCCGATCGAGCGCGAGTCCGACTGGCGGGCGCTGCTGGACCGGCTGGCCGGCTTCCAGGGCCCGCGCGAGTTCTTCGACCCCGGCGCGCAGCCCCGGCTGGCCTGAACCGCCCGGCTACACTGCGCCCAGTGAAAATTTGGTGACAGCGCGACGACGGCGCGGCCGATCCCCAGGAGACCCCGATGCTGTTTGGCAAGCTGCTGCCGCGCGAAGGCAATTTCTTTGAGCTGTTCAACCAGCACGCCGCGTTCATCGTCGAAGGCGCGCGCGCCTTCATCGCGATGATCGAGAACTACAACGACCTCAACCTGCGCGAGAAGCATGCGAACGAGGTGGTGGCCGCCGAGCGCGCCGCCGATCGCATCACCGCCGAGGTCAACCGGCTGCTGCACAAGACCTTCATCACGCCGATCGACCGCGAGCAGATCCATGGCCTGATCAACGCGATGGACGACATCGTCGACCTGCTGCAGGACGCCACCGAGACCATGCAGCTGTACGACGTGCGCACGATGACCGAAGAGGTGCTGCGCCTCGGAGACCTGAGCGCCAAGTGCTGCGAGCGCGTGCAGCACGCGGTGTCGCTGCTGCCCCGGCTGAACCAGTCCGACGCGAGCGAGGCCGCGATCAAGACCTGCGAAGAGATCGACAAGCTCGAGTCCGATGCCGACCGGGTGATGCGCGCCGCGATGTCGAAGCTGTTCCGCGAGGAGAAGGACGTGCGCGAGCTGATCAAGCTGAAGGCGATCTACGAGCAGCTCGAATCGATCTCCGACCGCTGCGAGGACGTGGCCAACCTGATCGAGGGCGTGGTCCTCGAGAATTCCTGATCCGGCGGGCCCCCGATGCAATCGGTCCAGGTCGCCTTCTGGGTGGTGGCGCTGCTGGTGGCGCTGGCCATCGTCTTCGATTTCATGAACGGTTTCCACGACGCGGCGAATTCCATCGCCACCGTGGTGTCCACCGGCGTGCTGAAGCCGCAGCAGGCGGTCATCTTCGCCGCGTTCTTCAACGTGCTGGCGATCTCGGTGTTCCACAACCTGACGGTGGCGGCCACCGTCGGCAAGGGCATCGTCGTGCCGGGCGTCGTCGATCACCACGTGGTGTTCGGTGCGCTGATCGGCGCGATCGTCTGGAACGTCGTGACCTGGTGGTACGGCATTCCGTCCAGTTCGTCGCACGCGCTGATCGGCGGCATCTGCGGCGCGGTGATCGCGAAGGCCGGCATCGGCGCGCTGGTCGGTGGCGGCCTGCTGTGGATCGTCGCCTTCATCTTCATCTCGCCGGCGCTCGGCTTCCTGCTGGGTTCGCTGRYGATGGTGGCGGTGGCCTGGATCTGCCGGCGCAGCTCGCCGCTGCGCGTGGACAACTGGTTCCGCCGGCTGCAGCTGCTGTCGGCCGGGCTGTACAGCCTGGGCCACGGCGGCAACGACGCGCAGAAGACCATCGGCATCATCTGGATGCTGCTGATCGCCACCGGCTACGCGGCAGCCGATTCGAAGGCACCGCCCGGCTGGGTGATCGGCAGCTGCTACCTGGCGATCGGGCTGGGCACSATGTTCGGCGGCTGGCGCATCGTGCWRACSATGGGCCAGAAGATCACCAAGCTGAAGCCGGTCGGCGGTTTTTGCGCCGAGACCGGCGGYGCGATGACGCTGTTCCTTGCGACCGCGCTCGGCATCCCGGTGTCGACCACGCACACCATCACCGGCGCGATCGTGGGCGTCGGCTCGGTGCGGCGAGCGTCGGCGGTGCGCTGGGGCGTCGCGGGCAACATCGTGTGGGCGTGGATCTTCACGATCCCGGCCGCCGCCTTCGTGGCCGCGATCGCCTACTGGGCCAGCTTCACGATGTTCCCCTGAAGAATCACTGGCTGATC
>NZ_JBFUCB010000835.1:0-2106 GCF_056405435.1 Rhizobacter sp. P1_G5
GGCTCGGGCTCGGGCCGGCGGGGGAGGTGTCTCGGGTGCCAGTGGGGATGCCAGTGGTATTGCGCACTGCCAACAACGGGTCCATGCAGGTCTCCTCTGTGTGGGGGCATCTTGCCGGATGCCGGTCAAGGTTGTCGACCGAGGGACGGAGGACGTACAGCCGTCGCGGTGTAGGAATCCGGCGCCCGGGACGGGCGCGCGGCGCAGCCATAATCCCCGCCGGGCCCTTGCCCGTGTGAAGCCCGTGAACATCCACCCGGAAAGCGCCCTCGATGCAGATCGGTTTTTCCATCAACGAAGTGCTGTGCCTGCTGAGCCTGGCCAGCGGCGCCTGCTGGTTCGCCTGGCGCCGCCGCCTCGCCCGTCTTCCGGCTGACCTGCCCGCCCCGGTGCGCAAGCCGCTGTGGGTCAGCTTCGGCGCCGAGCTGTTCTTCGTGGTGGCGCTGATGTTCACCTGCCGCGTCGCGGTGGCCGACTGGCCGAAGGTGCCGTCCGGTTCGATGGAGCCGACGCTGCGTGTCGGCGACTACCTGCTCGTCAACCACCTGGCGTACGGCCCGCGCCTGCCGTTCACCAACACCGCGATCGAGTTCGGCAAGCCGCAGCGCGGCGATGTCGTCGTGTTCCGCTTCCCGCGCAACGTCTCCGAGTTCTACGTGAAGCGGCTGATCGGCATGCCCGGTGACCTGGTGCGCTTCCAGGACGGCGCGGTCAGCATCAACGGCGCGCCGTTCGAGGTCGAGCCGGTCAGCGACGGCAGCGAACCCGGCGTGCGCGATGAAGACCGCGGGCAGTGGCTGCAGAAGGAATCGCTGCCCGGCCGCGACCACCTGATCAAGGTCAACCCGTTCGTGCTCGGCAGCATGGCGCTCGACCTGCAGCAGCCCGAGCTCGGCCAGCACTGCGTCAACGAGCGCCGCGGCGCGTGGCACTGCACGGTGCCGGCCGGCCAGTACCTGATGCTGGGCGACAACCGCGACAACTCGGAAGACTCGCGCCGCTGGGGCTTCCTGCCGCACGCCGAGGTCTACGGCAAGGCGGTGCGCGTGCTGTTCAACCTCTCCGACATGTCGCGTTTCTGGACACCGCTGTGAGCACTGCATCTTCCACCGACCTGCAAGGCAAGCGCATCGTGCTCGGCCTGACCGGCGGCATCGCCTGCTACAAGGCCGCCGAGCTGACGCGCGCGCTGGTGAAGGCCGGCGCCTCGGTGCAGGTCGTGATGACCGAGGCGGCCGAGCAGTTCATCACGCCGGTCACGATGCAGGCCTTGTCGACCCGCCCGGTGTTCACCAGCCAGTGGGATGCGCGCGAGGCCAACAACATGGCCCACATCAACCTGACGCGCGAGGCCGATGCGGTGCTGATCGCGCCGGCCAGCGCCGATTTCATCGCGCGGCTGGTGCAGGGGCGCGCCGACGACCTGCTGAGCCTGCTGTGCCTCGCACGGCCGATCGAGCGCTGCCCGCTGCTGGTGGCGCCAGCGATGAACCGCGAGATGTGGGCGCACCCCGCGACGCAGCGCAACATCGCACAGCTGCGCGCCGACGGCGCCACCGTGCTCGGCCCCGGCAACGGCGACCAGGCCTGCGGCGAGATCGGCGACGGCCGCATGCTCGAGCCGCTGGAGCTGCTGGAGGACGTGGTGTCGTTCTTCGCGCCGAAGCGGCTGGCTGGACAGCGCYTGCTGATCACCGCCGGGCCGACCTTCGAGCCGATCGATCCGGTGCGCGGCATCACCAACCGCTCCAGCGGCAAGATGGGCTTCGCGATCGCCCGTGCGGCACACGAGGCGGGCGCCGAGGTGACGCTGGTGGCCGGCCCGGTGCACCTGCCGACGCCGCGCGGCGTGCGCCGCATCGACGTGCAGACCGCGCAGCAGATGTACGACGCCGTGCTGCCGCAGGCGGCGCAGCACAGCGTGTTCGTCGCGACCGCGGCGGTGGCCGACTGGCGGCCGGCGTCGCTGTCGGACCACAAGATCAAGAAGAACGGCAGCAAGGTCGCGCCGACCTTCGAGCTGACCGAGAACGCCGACATCCTGGCGGCGGTCGCGAAGCTGCCCGGCCGGCCGTTCTGCGTCGGCTTCGCGGCCGAGAGCCACGA
>NZ_JBFUCB010000836.1:0-2097 GCF_056405435.1 Rhizobacter sp. P1_G5
GCCGTGGATCACGCGGCACGGCACGCTGATCGGCGCCAGCCGCGCACTGCGGTCGCCATCGGCCGCGATCGCCACCAGCTGCCGCCCCGTGCCCGCCGGCCGGTACGCCCGCGCGACCGCGGCGCGCAGCTTGTCGAGCATCCACTGCGGATCGGGCCGGTAGGCCGGGCTGCCGATCAGGTGCATGAAGCGGCCGAGGTGCGCCGCCACCGATTCGGGGTTGCGCGGATCCTCCGGACGGCTCAGCAGCGCGCGCCGCACCTCGGGCGTGGCGGTAGGCAGCCGGCGCGAGCCGGTGGTCGTCATCATCAGCGTCAGGCTCTTCACGCGCTGCGGATGGTGGATGGCCATCAGCTGCGCGACCATCCCGCCCATCGACGCGCCGCACACATGCGCCTGCGCGATGCCCAGCGCATCCAGCACGCCGGCCGCATCGTCGGCCAGCGCGCGCAGCGGGTACGGCGGGCGGATCGGCAGGTGCAAGGCGTACTTCATCGCGGCCAGCGGCAGGTTCGGCACGCCCAGCGCATCGAAGCCCTGGCTCAGGCCGACGTCGCGGTTGTCGAAGCGGATCACCCGAAAGCCCCTGGCCACCAGCATCTGCACCAGCTCGTCGGGCCAGGCCGTCAGCTGCATGCCCAGGCCCATCACCAGCAGCAGCGGCTCGCCCTGCGGCGAGCCATGGTCTTCGACCTCGAGCGAGATGCCGTTGGCCGCGAGCTTCATGCCGCGGCGGTCTTGAAGAACCACCGGCGCGCGCCATCGGCCTCGAAGCGCTGCCAGCGCGCCGGGTCCTGCGCGAGACGGTCGGCGATCGCGTAGAGCGCCAGCGGGTTCATGCCCATGCCCATGTGGCTCGCATGCACCTCGATGTTCTCGGCCAGCGGCGATGCCTCGTTGATGCTGCACTGCCACGCGACGACGCCGTCGGTGCGCGAGTAGATCGAGGTGGTGGGCACCGGCGGCGGCTGGCGCACCTGTTCGAGCAGGGCCGGGTCGTGCACGCTCTGCCCGCTGACCCATTCGTAGAGGCGCCATGCATTGGTCGCCCGCGGGTGGCCGGTGAACGGCGTGCCGAGCGTGATCACGCAGCGCGTCTGCTGCGGGCGCTGCTTCGCGACCTCGCGCGCGTACACGCCGCCCAGGCTCCAGCCGATCAGGCTGACCGGCTGCTGGTGGCGCCGGTGCAGCAGGTCAACCGTCTCGGCGCAGCGTTCGAGCACGCCCTCGCGCGGGCCGAAGTTGAAGCCCTGCTCCCACGGGTAGGGCACGTAGCCGCGGTCGCGCAGGAAGTTGCGCAGCGGCACGGTCGTGAAATCGGCGGCGGCCAAGCCGGGAAAGACGAGCACCGGGTGGCCATCGCCGGGCGGCAGCTTGTCGAGCGCGCGGTTCAGCACCGGAGAAGACGCG
This sequence comes from Rhizobacter sp. P1_G5, assembly GCF_056405435.1. NCBI lineage: Bacteria > Pseudomonadati > Pseudomonadota > Betaproteobacteria > Burkholderiales > Sphaerotilaceae > Rhizobacter > Rhizobacter sp. P1_G5. The sequence continues at coordinate 1,411 of NZ_JBFUCB010000836.1, forward strand.
AGCATCGCCGCGAACTCCCAGGGCGCGCGCCCTTCGAGCATCAGGAGCAAGGCATTGGGGGCCTTCAGGTCGTCGTGGGGGGACTGCTGCGCGCCGTCACGAGGCATGGTGGGGGGCCGCGTCGGGCCATCGTGAATACGCTTGCATCTTAGTGGGCAATCAGCGGGCGGCGGCGGCTTTGGCTGGAGACCTGGCCCTAGGCTTGGCGGGGGCCTTCGGCCTGGGCTTGGATAGGGGCTTGGATGTGGGCTCGGGTGTCACCATGGCGACAGGCTCGCCGGTGGCCGGCAGCGCCAGCAGTTCGGCCAGTGTGGCTTCCAGGTGCGCGGCGAGCTCGGCCACCTCGGGCATCGCCTTCGCGCACGCCATCAAGCCGRAATCCAGCGATTGGTCGTAGCTCTGCACGGTGATGTTGAGCGCGACGCCGTGCACGACGATCGAGGCCGGGTAGTTGGTCAGCATCCGCGCGCCGGCCATGTACAGCGGAAACACCGGCCCGGGCACGTTGGAGATCACGACGTTGGCGATCGGCGGGAGGCGGTCGGCCACCTTCGCCTTGCCGTACAGCGAGGTGACGGTGCTCATCAGCCATGGCACGCCAAGCGACGGGAAATCGGTGGGCATCAGGCTCTTGACGCTGCCGAGCGTGGATTTCATCGCGGCGCTGGCCGCCTTGACGTACAGCAG
>NZ_JBFUCB010000837.1:0-2093 GCF_056405435.1 Rhizobacter sp. P1_G5
GGCGTCGGCCGTGGCAGCGCTCGGCTTCGGGCGTGGCAAGCGCGCCGAACCGGCGACACCCACGCCCGAGCCGATCGACACGCCGCCGGCCGGGATGCTGCCGCCGGTGAGCGAGCTGCTGTCGGTCGGCAACGCCGGGCTGGTGCTGGTGGCGCCGTACATGCCGCGCCTGTTCATGATGCTCGGGCTGTCGGACGAGCGCGCCTTCACCGGCCCGCAGGCAGCCGAGCGCGCGGCGCTGCTGCTGCAGCTGATGGTGACCGGCGAGGCCGCCGCGCCCGAGCCGGCGCTGGTGCTGAACAAGCTGCTGTGCGGCATCGAGCTCGCGCTGCCGGTGCCGCGCGAACTCGCGCCGACCGAGGCCGAGCGCAGCGCCGTCGATGGGCTGCTGGCCGCCGTCATCCAGCACTGGAAGGTGCTCGGCAGTACCTCGGTGGCCGGGCTGAGAGAGACCTTCCTGCAGCGCGAGGGCCGGCTGCAGCATGCCGACGAGCACTGGCAGCTGAACATCGAGCCGCGCCCGTTCGACATGCTGATCGACCAGCTGCCGTGGGGCTACGCGACGATCCGCCATCCGTGGATGAAGGAGGTGCTGCATGTCGAGTGGCGCTGACCTGCGGCTCCTGCGCGTCGAGCTGAATGCCCGCGTGGTCGGGCGCGAACTCGCATGGCTGGAGCGCGTGCTGCAGGCGCGCATCAGCCTGCACTTCGGACAGGCCGAGGCGCCGGTGGCGCTGCCGATGGCGGCGCCGGCACTTGCCCGCGACGACGGCGATTACGCCGACCTGGTGCACGCGGCCGGACTCGACGCCGACGAGCGCCTGGTGCTCGCGCTGGCGCTGGCGCCGCACCTGAAACCGCAACTGCTCGACATGCTGTTCGTGCGCAACCGCAACCTCGACCGCGGCTTCAGCGAGTTCGGCGGGTGGAAGGGGCGCTCGCACGGCGGCTTCCTGCCGACCTGCGAGACGGCGGCCTTCCTGGTCGCCGGCGAAGACCTGGCGCGCCGCTTTGCGCTGCAGCGCCTGCTCGACGAGGACCGCCCGCTGCGCCGCCACGGGCTGCTGCGGCTGCAGCACGACGGGCCGGGCGAACCGTGGCTGAGCGCCGCGCTGCACGTCAGCGGCGACACGCTGGAGCGGCTGGCCACCGGCGAGGCGCGCAAGCCCGACTACGGCATCGGCTTCCCGGCGCGGCGCATCACCACGCGGCTCGGCTGGAGCGACCTGGTGCTCGACGGCGAGGTGATGGACGAGGTGCAGGCCATCGTCACCTGGTTCCGCCACGGCCAGCGGCTGCTGCGCGACTGGCGGCTCGACAAGGCGCTGAAGCCCGGCTACCGCAGCCTGTTCTACGGCCCGCCGGGCACCGGCAAGACGCTGACCGCGACGCTGATCGGCCAGGAGGTCGGCAGCGATGTCTACCGCATCGACCTGTCGATGGTGGTCTCGCAGTTCATCGGCGAGACCGAGAAGAACCTGGCCCAGGTGTTCGACCAGGCGCAGAGCCGGCAGTGGATCCTGTTCTTCGACGAGGCCGATGCGCTGTTCGGCAAGCGGACCGCGACCTCCAGCTCGAACGACCGCTATGCCAACCAGGAGGTGTCGTACCTGCTGCAGCGGGTCGAGGATTTCCCGGGCACGGTGATCCTCGCGACCAACCTGAAGGCCAACATCGACGATGCGTTCGCGCGGCGCTTCCAGTCGCTGGTGCACTTCCCGATGCCGGACGCCGAGCAGCGGCGGCTGCTGTGGGAGGGCATGGTGAGGCACACCGGGCGGCTGGCCGACGACGTCGACCTGCAGGGGCTGGCCGAGCGGCACGAGCTGTCGGGCGGCGCGATCGCGAACGTGGTGCGCTTCGGGGCGCTGGGCGCGCTGCAGGGCGGGCGCGAGCGCATCGAGATGGCCGACCTGCGGCGCGGCATTGCCAAGGAACTGCGCAAGGAAGGGCGCACGGCATGACGCATCGCGATGCACCTTTCCCGCGGCCCGAGCCGTGTGCGCGCTGCCGGCGGGCGCGCATCGCGCTGGCCGGCGCGGTGCTGGTGCTGGCGGCGAGCCTCGGGCTGCGTGCGGCGACGGTGCCGCACG
>NZ_JBFUCB010000838.1:0-2092 GCF_056405435.1 Rhizobacter sp. P1_G5
CTGGTAGGTGGCGCGCACGTTGAAGACGTAGGGCTGCAGCGGCTTGTGCAGGGCCATCGCACCGGTCGACGGCGCGATCATCGGCACCCGGTGTTCGTTCAGCAGCGGCAGCACGGCCTGCGCATTCGGCGTGCCGCGGCCGAGGAACAGCGCCAGCACGTTCTTCTCGACGATCAGCTTCTTCGCGTTCTCGGCGCTGAGCTGCGGCTCGAACTTGTCATCGAGCGAGACCAGCTGGATCGGCTGCCCGTGCACGCCGCCCTGCGCATTGACCCAGTCGAGGTAGAGCTTCGCACCGTCGGTGTTCTCCTTCACGCCGGCCGCCGCCGGGCCGGTGAAGCCGGAGGTCTGTCCGACCAGGAGCTGGGCTGCGGCGGGGGCGCCGATCGACATCATCGCGGCCGCCAGGGCCAACGCACCGAGGTACTGCTTCATCACGTGTCTCCGCTCTGTCTGTGAACACAAGGAAATCCATGGTTTCACGGGCAGGGCGGGCGTGCCTGTGTGCAGTACGCCTGTCTGCGTGTCACGCCATCAATGGCGTGACGTGGTGCGCGAAGCGCTCAGCGACGGAACTTGCCGTCGGATCCAATGATGGAGAGATCTGCAAAATCGAGACCGGTGTGGTCGCTCGTGCTGAAGCTGACCTCCATGCCGCCGATGTCGTACTTGTGCAGGTTGTTCAGTGCCGCGAGCAGCTTGTCGCGCGTCGGCGTGCCGCCGCTGCGGCGCAGGCCTTCGACCAGCACCTTCGCGCCCGCAAAGCCTTCCATCATCGCCGGCGACACCGCATCGAGGCCCTTGGCCTTCGCGAGCTCGGTCGCTTCCTTGACGAGCGGCGACGCGATCGAGCGCTCGTACGGGAACACCTGCGTGACGATCACGCCGCGCGCGTTGTCGCCCATCAACGTGATGAAGCCGCTGGAGGAGTTGTTCGACAGCGTGACGATCTGCGCCGGGCTGCCGGCATCGCGCAGCGCCTTCGTGCCTTCGGCGACGACGGCCCCGGAGGCGATGAACAGCACGGCCTGCGTGTTCAGCTTGATCAGCTTCGGCACGATTGCGCTGAAGTCGGGTTTCGCGCGGTCGAACTTCTCGACCGCTGCCGGCTGCTTGCCGACCGCGGTGAAGCCGGCCGCGGCGCCGACGACGGCATCGACGCCGAAGCTGTCGTCGACATGCAGCACCGCGATGCGCTCGATGCCGATCAGGCTCAGGTGGCGGATCGCGCGCTCGGCCTCGCGCTGGTAGGTGGCGCGCACGTTGAAGATGTACGGGTTGACCGGCTTGTGCAGCACCATCGCGCCGGTCGACGGCGCGACCAGCGGCACCCGGTACTCGGCCAGCAGCGGCGCGATCGCCTGCGTGTGCGGCGTGCCGCGCACCAGGAACAGCGCGACCACGTTCTTCTCGGTGATCAGCTTCTTCGCGTTCTCGGCCGCGAGCTTCGGATCGAACTTGTCGTCCATCGAGACCAGCTCGATGCTCTGGCCGTTGATGCCGCCGCGCGCATTGACCGCGTCGAAGTACATCTTCGCGCCGTCGGTGGTCTCCTTGACGCCGGCCGCGACCGCGCCGGTGAAGCCTGCCGTCTGGCCGATCAGGATCTGGGCGGCCGCGCTGGCCGCGAGGCTGGACAAGGCCAGCACGCAAAGAAGCTTCTTCATGGTGTCTCCGGTTTTTTCCCTGGATCGTTGGCCGTGTCGACGACGACTCTGTCCCAACCGCGCACGGCAGGGCGGGATGTTTTCACACGTGACGGCCGCGCGAGCACGTCAAGTGGACGAAATGTCCACCCAGTCGCATTCGGCGCGACTTAGTTCGCGGTCGGCCCGCCTTCGTCGCCGCTTGTCAGCTCCGGGTCATCAGGGCGCCATTGATCCAGCACCGTGCGCAGGCTCTCGAACTGCATCGGCTTGGTCAGGTGCTCGTCCATCCCGGCATCGAGGCTGGACTGCCGGTCGGCAGCCAGCGCATGCGCGGTCAGCGCGACGATCGGGAACGGGCGGAGCAGGCCGTCGGCCTGCATCGCGCGCAGCCGGCGCGTCGCCTCGACGCCGTCCATGCCCGGCATCTGGATGTCCATCAGCAC
>NZ_JBFUCB010000839.1:0-2089 GCF_056405435.1 Rhizobacter sp. P1_G5
GCTGAAGACGCTCATCAAGATGGGCAAGACGCGCGGCTTCCTGACCCACCAGGAAATCAACGACCACCTTCCCGAGAAGCTGGTCGACGCCGACATCCTCGAAGCCATCGTGTCGATGCTCAACGACATGGGCATCGCGGTCTACGAGCAGGCGCCCGACGCCGCCACGCTGCTGATCGCCRGCGGCGGCACCACCACCGCCACCGAGGAAGAAGCGGAAGAAGCCGCCGAAGCGGCGCTCTCCACCGTCGACTCCGAGTTCGGCCGTACCACCGATCCGGTGCGCATGTACATGCGCGAGATGGGCACGGTCGAGCTGCTGACGCGCGAGGGCGAGATCGAGATCGCCAAGCGCATCGAAGGCGGCCTGCAGGCGATGATGCTGGCGATCAGCGCATCGCCCACCACCATCGCCGAGATCCTGTCCTATGCCGACCGCATCGGCGCCGGCGAGATGACGATCTCCGAGGTGGTCGACGGATTCGTCTCCGAAGACGAGGCGGACGACTACGTGGCCGAGGAAGACGTCGACTTCTTCGACGAGGAAGACGACGACGACGGCAACGGCGGCAGCAAGGCGCTGACCAAGAAGCTCGAAGAGCTGAAGGGCGCGGCGCTGACGAAGTTCGCCAACCTGCGCGAGAACTTCGACAAGATGCGCAAGGCCTTCGAGAAGGACGGCTACCAGTCGGCGCCGTACGACAAGGCCCAGCACGCCATCAGCGCCGAGCTGATGACGATCCGCTTCACGGTGAAGACCATCGAGAAGCTGTGCGGCATCCTGCGTTCGCAGGTCGACGACGTGCGCCGCTACGAACGCGAGCTGCGCAAGATCCTGGTCGACAAGTGCGGGATGCCGCAGGAATACTTCATCAAGCATTTCCCGCCCAACATCCTGAACCTGAAGTGGGCCGAGAAGGAAGCCGCTGCCGGCAAGCCGTACAGCGCAGTGCTGGCGCGCAACCTGCCGCCGGTGCAGGAACTGCAGAAGAAGCTGACCGACCAGCAGGGCCGCGCCGTCGTGCCGCTCGAGGACCTGAAGCAGATCAACAAGCGCATGAACGARGGCGAGAAGGCCTCGCGCGACGCGAAGAAGGAAATGATCGAGGCCAACCTGCGCCTCGTGATCTCGATCGCGAAGAAGTACACCAACCGCGGCCTGCAGTTCCTCGACYTGATTCARGAGGGCAACATCGGCCTGATGAAGGCGGTCGACAAGTTCGAATACCGCCGCGGCTACAAGTTCTCGACCTACGCGACGTGGTGGATCCGCCAGGCCATCACCCGCTCGATCGCCGACCAGGCGCGCACGATCCGCATCCCGGTCCACATGATCGAGACGATCAACAAGATGAACCGGCTGTCGCGCCAGCACTTGCAGGAATTCGGCTTCGAGCCCGATGCCCCGACGCTGGCCGAGAAGATGGAGATCCCGGAAGACAAGATCCGCAAGATCATGAAGATCGCGAAGGAGCCGATCTCGATGGAAACCCCCATCGGCGACGACGACGATTCGCACCTGGGCGACTTCATCGAGGACACCAACAACACCGCGCCGATCGAGGCGGCGATGCAGGCCGGCCTGCGCGATGTGGTGAAGGACATCCTCGACAGCCTGACGCCGCGCGAGGCCAAGGTGCTGCGCATGCGCTTCGGCATCGAGATGAGSACCGACCACACGCTSGAAGAAGTGGGCAAGCAGTTCGACGTGACGCGCGARCGCATCCGCCAGATCGAGGCGAAGGCGATCCGCAAGCTGAAGCACCCGAGCCGGTCCGACAAGCTGCGCACCTATCTGGACAATCTCTGATCGATCCGCAGCCTCGGCTGCAAAGGCCCCGCAAGCACTGCTTTCGGGGCCTTTTTTGCGCCTTCCRCAGCCRTCAAGTTGCCATAAACTTCACGCTTATGACCCAGATCCTGCAGCGCACCGTGTTGTTTGCCGATCTTCGCGGCAGCACCGCGCTCTACGAGACGCTGGGCAATGCCGAGGCCACGACGGTCGTCACGCACAGCGTCGCGCTGCTCGCCCATGTGGTGACCAGCTGCCGGGGCACGGTCGTCAAGACGCTGGGCGACGGCCTGATGG
>NZ_JBFUCB010000840.1:0-2083 GCF_056405435.1 Rhizobacter sp. P1_G5
GCGCTGGTGGTGCGCCGGCGCATCGACCGGCTCGACATGGTGTCGGCCTTGAAGACGAGGGATTGAACGATGATGACGCTGAAGCTTCCGCATGTGGGCCGGGCCTGGCTGGCCGGCGGTGCCGCGACGATCGCGGCGGTGGCGGTGATGGCGTGGGCCTTCATGCCGAGGCCGGTCGAGGTGGAGGTCGCCGTGGCGGCGACGGGGCGCTTCGAGGCGGCGGTCGAGGAGGATGCGAAGACGCGGCTGCGCGACCGCTACGTGGTGTCGGCGCCGCTCGCCGGGCAGTTGGCGCGCATCGCGTTGCGCGAGGGCGATGCGGTGGCGGCCGGCGCGGTGGTGGCGCAGCTGACGCCGGTGCTGTCGCCGATGCTGGACGAGCGCACGCGCCGCGAGCAGCAGGCGCGGCTGGAGGTGACCGAGGCGCAGCTGCAGCGGGCGAGCGCGCGCGTCGAGGGGGCGCGGGTGGCGTTGCTGCAGGCGCGCAACGATGCGCAACGCAGCGAGCAGCTGGCGAAGCAGGGCTTCGTGTCGCCGACGCGGCTGGAGACCGACCGGCTGGCGGCGCTGGCGGCGCAGAAGGAGCTCGATGCCGCGACCAGCGACCAGCACGCCGCCGGCCACGAGGTGGAGCAGGCGCGCGCCGCGCTGGGCGTGGTGCGCAATGCGCCGGCCGGTGCGCCGCGCGTGTTCGCGGTGCGCTCGCCGGTGTCGGCACGGGTGCTGCGCGTCGCGCAGGCGAGCGAGGCGACGGTGGCGCTCGGCGCGCCGCTGCTGGAGCTGGGCGACGTGGCCGGGCTCGAGGTGGTGGCCGAGCTGCTGACCACCGATGCGCTGCAGGTGCGCGCGGGTGCGCAGGTGGCGATCGAGCACTGGGGCGGCGAGGCGGCGTTGCGCGGGCGGGTGCGGCTGGTCGAGCCGGGCGCGTTCACGAAGGTGTCGGCGCTCGGCGTGGAGGAGCAGCGCGTGCGGGTGCTGGTGGACATCGCGAGCCCGCCGGCCGACTGGTCGGCGCTCGGCGACGGCTACCGCGTGACGGTGCGGATCCTGACGATGGTGAAGGACGGCGTGACGAAGGTGCCGGTGAGCGCGGTGTTCCCGCTGCCGTCGTCGATGGGCGGCCAGGGCGCGGGGATGGGGGTGTTCGTCGTCGACGGGGGACGGGCGCGGCTGACGCCGGTGGTGATCGGGGCGCGCAACCCATCGGAGGCGTGGGTCCGGGAGGGCCTGCCGGTGGGCGCGCGGGTGATCGTCTACCCGCCGCCGGCGGTCGCCGATGGGGTGCGCGTGAAAGTGCGCCAGGTCTGAATGCACGCCGCCAGCCTCCGACGCGCCTTTGTGCACCGCCCTGCTCCTTCAGGGATGACAAGCGAACAAACGAAAGGCTCAATCCAGCTCGACGACGCTGCCGTGCTCCGGCACGCAACACGCGAACCCGAAACGCTCCTCGATCCCGAGCCGCAGCGCATCCGCCGCCACCGGTTCCCCGTGCGTGACGAACACCTGCCGCGGCGCGCGCGGCAACGCGCCGACCCATGCGAGCAGCTCGCTGCGGTCGGCATGGCCCGACAGCGTGTCCAGGTGCGCCACCTCGGCCCGCACCGGCACGTAGGCGCCGTGGATCTTCACCGCGCTCGCGCCGCCCACCATCGCCGCGCCGCGCGTGCCCGCCGCCTGGTAGCCGGCGAACAGGATCGTGTTGCGCGCATCCGGCGCGAACGCCTTCAGGTGGTGCAGCACCCGCCCGCCCGAGGCCATGCCGCTCGCCGAGATGATCACCGACGGCATGCGCAGATCGTTGAGCCGGCGCGATTCCTCGACGCTGTTCACGATCTTCGCCGCCGCCCACATCGCGCGGCACTGCGCCTCGTCGAGCCGGTGCTCGGCCCGGTGCTTCACGTACAGCCGCGTCGCATCCGCCGCCATCGGGCTGTTCAGGAAGGCCGGCAGGTCCGGGATGCGGCGCTGCTCGCGCAACAGGTGCAGCGCATGCATCAGCGCCTGCGCACGCCCGACCGCGAACGACGGGATCACGACGATGCCGCCGCGCGCCGCCGTGCGGCTGATCACGGCGGCCAGCGCC
>NZ_JBFUCB010000841.1:0-2079 GCF_056405435.1 Rhizobacter sp. P1_G5
GCCTTGGCCTGCGCCTTGTCGCACACCAGCGTCAGCTTGGCGATGGCCGAGGCGGCCGGCGCGCTGGGCTTGGTGTGACGGTAGACATAGGTGGCGTCGCCGGCCGCGGCGACCAGCGCTTGCGCATGTGCCGCGCCCAGCTCGCCGGTGGAGGCCAGCGCGACGGCCACGTGCTTCGCGCCGCCGCCCTTCAGCTGGGCCAGGCCATTGGCAACCGCCGTCTTGAAAGCCTTCGCGGTGCCCGAGGCGGCCGCGGCGACCACCACGCGCGGCGCTTTCACGCCGGCCACGCGGTGCAGGTACAGCGCCCGCCCGGCCTTCAGCGCGAAGTCGCCCTGGGCAATCGCCTCGTTGATGGGGGCCGCGAGCTTCGCGTCGAGCACCGCATCGACGGTGTTGCCGCCGGCGGATGCATCGACCACCACGAGCAAGGCGTCGGCCTGCAGGGTTGCCAGGGCGCCGGAAGAAGAAACCTGATGTCTGAAGTCCATAATGCGAGCCAGTCCAGAATCCAACGATGTTATTCGATTCCTCCCTGCGGCGAGACCTCGCCCGCACATTCGGCGCCACGCTGGTGGTGATCCTCACCATCGTGCTGACGATGATGCTGATCCGCACGCTGGGCCAGGCGGCGCTGGGGCGCATCGCCCCGCAGGACGTGGTGCTGCTGCTGGGTTACGTGGCGCTCGCCCAGCTGCCGACGATGCTCAGCCTGTCGCTGTTCATCGCCACCGTCTCCACGCTGACCCGCATGTACCGCGACAGCKAGATGTCGATCTGGTTCGCCAGCGGCGTCGGGCTGTCGCGCTTCGTGCGGCCGGTGCTGCGCGTGAGCTGGCCGGTGCTGCTGGTGGTGGCGCTGCTGGCGCTGTTCGTGTGGCCGTGGATGAACGCGCGCAGCGCCGAGTTGCGCGAGCGCTTCGAGCGCCGCTCCGACCTGTCGCGCGTCGCGCCCGGGCAGTTCCAGTCCTCACGCGACGGCCGCCGCACCTTCTTCATCGAGCGCGACAGCGAAGACGGCCGCACCGGCCGCAACGTCTTCATCCTGACCGCGCAGGCCGACAAGGAATCGGTGACCTCGGCACGCAGCGGCCACATCGAGAACACCGACGACGACCGCTACCTGGTGCTCGACAGCGGCCAGCAGAACGAGCAGAACCTGCGCAGCGGCGACAAGACGCTGGCGCGCTTCGAGACCTACAAGGTGCAGGCCGGCGACCGCGTGCTGAGCAGCGCGACCGCGCCGCCGCCGAAGGCCCTGCCGACCATCGACCTGATGAGCGAGCCGACGCCGGCCGCGCAGGGCGAGCTCACCTGGCGGCTCGGCCTGACGCTCGGCGCGGCCAACCTGCTGCTGCTGGCGATCGGGCTGTCGGCCACGCAGCCGCGGCGGGCCAGCAACTGGAACCTGCTGTTCGCGCTGCTGAGCTTCGTCGTCTACTACAACCTGATCAACCTGTCGCAGGCCTGGGTGGCCGGCGGCAAGGCCGGCATGGGCGCGATCCTCGTGACGATGCACGGCGGCGTGCTGCTGCTGGCGATGGCCCTGATCTGGTGGCGCGACAACGGCACGCACTGGAGCCTGCGGCGACGCCACGGCAACAACGGCGGCGGCCTGAAGCAGCGCATGCAGGAGGCCTGCAAGAAATGAGGACGGTGCGCCGCCTGCTCTACGCCGACATCGTCTCGTCGGTGGCCTTCGTCGCCGTGGCCTTCCTGTCGCTGTTCTTCTTCATCGACTTCGTCGACGAGCTGGGCAGCATCACGAAGACCTACACCGCGCTGCACGCGGCGGTGTACTCGCTGCTCGAGCTGCCGGGCCACCTGTACGAGCTGTCGCCGATCGCGGTGCTGATCGGCACCATCTATGCGCTGTCGCGGCTCGCGCAGTCGTCCGAGTTCACCGTGCTGCGCACCGGCGGGCTGGGCCCGGGGCGCGCGCTGTTCCTGCTGACCGGGCTGGGCATGGCGTTCGGCCTGCTGACCTTCGTCGTCGGCGACTACCTCGCGCCGCTCAGCGAGCGCGGCGCGGCGCAGCTGCAGGCGCGCTACAAGGGCGGCTTCAGCCTGGGCATCACC
>NZ_JBFUCB010000842.1:0-2070 GCF_056405435.1 Rhizobacter sp. P1_G5
GTGCCGGGGCCTGCACCGTGCCAGCGCYCGCGCGCTCGAGCCCGGCCACCAGCCGCAGCACCGTGCTCTTGCCGCAACCGGACGGGCCGAGCAGCGAGACGAACTCGCCCGGCTGCACGTCCAGCGAGACCGACTGCAGCGCCTGCACGCCGTTGGCGAAGCGCTTGTCGACCTGTCGCAGGGAGATCAGGGCATCTGAGGAGGCGTCCGACATAGGGTTCGCAGTGTGCCGCAGAACCTGTTCGCGCTAGGCTTCGGGGCCTACCTCGGAGATCTCCATGAACCACGTCGCCCTGCCTTCCGGACCCCCCGTGCCGAGCCTCGGCCTCGGCACCTGGCGCATGGGGGAATCGGCCGCGGCGAGGCGTGGCGAAGTGGCCGCGATCCGGCTGGCGATCGACCTCGGCTACCGGCTCTTCGACACCGCCGAGATGTACGGCGAGGGCGGCGCCGAAGAGGCCCTCGGGCAGGCCATTGCCGAGGCGCTGCGTGCCGGCGCGGTGCGGCGCGACGAGCTGTTCATCGTCAGCAAGGTCTACCCGCACAACGCGAGCCGCACCGGCACCATGGCCGCGTGCGAGCGCAGCCTGCAGCGCCTCGGGCTCGACCACGTCGACCTCTACCTGCTGCACTGGCCGGGCTCGCATCCGCTGCGCGACACGGTCGATGCGTTCGAGCGCCTGCGGGCGCAGGGGCGCATCCGGGCCTGGGGCGTCAGCAACTTCGATGCGAACGGCATGGCCGGCCTGTGGCGGCTGGAGGGCGGCGCGGCCTGCGCGACCAATCAGGTGTACTACGCGCTGAGCGAGCGCGGCATCGAGTTCGACCTGCTGCCGCGCCAGCGGGAGCGCAACGTCCCGCTGATGGCGTATAGCCCGCTGGCCCAAGGCGAGCTGGCCGCGCACCCGGGGCTGCGGCCGCTGGCCGACGCCCTCGGCGTGACGCCGACCCAGCTCGCGCTCGCGTGGGTGCTGCACCAGCCGGGCGTGATCGCGATCCCGAAGGCCGTGCGCGAGGCCCACCTGCGCGAGAACCTGGCCGCARCCGGCTTGAAGCTCGGCGCGGCCGACCTGGCCGCGCTCGACAAGCTGTTTCCGCCGCCGCGGCGCAAGACCTCGCTCGCGATGGTCTGAGGATCGTCGTCTGAGAAGAGGGGGGGCCCCCGATTGACGCGCCAGGCCGGCTGCGGCGACACTGGCCTCGCAAGGGGAGTAGCCCCCCGATCAAGCCGCCGTCAGCACGGGCGCCGCTCCCGCGGTTCCCCGGCACTTGAGCAGCGCGTGGGACCGATGGACCAACGCTGTGGGCAAGACCTTCACCCGCCGTGCATCCGCACGGCGTGCACTCTTGCGAGGTGAAGGACCATGGAACTCTTCTCAGCTGACTTCTTCTCGGCCTTGATGGCCATCGTGCTGCTCGATCTCGTGCTGGCCGGCGACAACGCCATCGTGATCGGCCTGGCGGCCCGCAACGTGCCGCCCGAGATGCAGCGCCGCGTGATCCTGTGGGGGACGGCCGGCGCGATCGTGATCCGCGCGCTGCTGACGCTGATCGTCGTGTGGCTGCTCAAGATCCCCGGCTTCCTGCTGGCCGGCGGCCTCGCGCTGATCTGGATCGCGTGGACCCTGACGCAGGACAAGGACGGTGAGGGCCACAGCATCAAGCCGCAATCCACCGTGCGCGGCGCGATCCAGACCATCRTGATCGCCGATGCGGTGATGGGCGTCGACAACGTGCTCGCGATCGGCGGTGCGGCCCACGGCAGCATGCTGCTGGTGGTGCTGGGCCTGTTGATCAGCATCCCGATCGTCGTCTGGGGCAGCCAGATGATCCTGAAGCTGGTCGACCGCTTCCCGAGCATCGTCATCCTGGGGGCCGGCGTGCTCGGCTGGACGGCCGCGAAGATGATCAGCGGTGAACCGCTGATCAAGTCGTGGTTCGAGCACCAGCACCTGGGGCACCTGGCGCTGTACATGGTGTGCGTCGGCGGCGTCACGCTGCCGGCGCTGTGGCGGCACTGGAACGATCGCCAGCGCGAGACCGGCGTGTTGCTGGCGGTGATGGTGACCT
>NZ_JBFUCB010000843.1:0-2037 GCF_056405435.1 Rhizobacter sp. P1_G5
AGATCGTGCTGCGCGAGGCCGGCACCTGGGCCCAGCAAGGCCATGTGAAATTCGAGCGGCTCGACCCGATCATCGCGAGCGAGGTGCTGCGCGACGCCGACCTGCTGGCGCCGCTGCCATGAAGAAGGCACCCCTCGGCTTGGTCTGGCCCACCGGCGGCTTCCAGTGGACGCCCGAGTGGCTGGCGCTGTTGCCGGTGATGCGCGGCGTTCACCTGCCTTCATCCGCACCGTCGGCCCCGCAGAGCCCTGCCGCCGCGCTGGAAGCCGCGTTGGGAAACCCGCTGCCCCAGGCCCACGCGGAGTGGTTCGCGCGCTTCGAGCCGCTGCGTGACGCGGTCGCTTGCGCCGACGAGGCCGCGTACGAAGCCGCGCTCGCGGTGGCGCAGCGCGGCAGAACGGGTTCTTCGCCGGCCGCCCGTGCCTGCGCCTTCGTCTTCCCGCACCTCGGCGAGTGGACGGCCGAATGGCTGGCCGCGCACGGCAAGGAGCCCTGGGGGCATGCGGTGCTGTGCTGGTCCGCGATGCAGCCGGCCGACTTTCTCGCGCATGCCGCGGCACACCCCTGGCTCGATCACGCCACGTTGACGAAGGGCGTGCTGCTGCAGTTGAAGCTGCATGGCGAGGCAGCGCTGGAGGTGCTGGCGTGGTTCATCCGCACGCGCCTGAGCTCGCGCGATCCCAAGATCGGGACGCAGGCCCTCAAGCTCGCGGCGCAGATGAAGGTGCCCGGCCTGCTGCCGCTGCTCGCGGCGCAATCGGACCACAAGAAGGTGCGCGACGCGCTGGAGAAGCTGGCGAAGACCCATCCGGTGGCGGTGCTGTTCACGGTGATCCGCCAGGCGATGGCCGGGCGCAGCCGGGCCGCCGAGACCTGGGCCTTGCGGTTGGCGCATGAGTGGCCGGAGGCCTTGCCTGCGGCGCTCGATGCGCTGGAGCCGGCGCTGCGCACCCGCTTCGAGGGCGCGGTGGCGGCGCTGAATCCGGTGGAAGCGCCCGACGAGGCCGTGCCGCCGATCCTGCGCGAACCACCGTGGCTGCGCGCCGATCGGCCGGGGCAGTTGCCGGTGCTGGAGGTTGCTGCCATCGCGACGCCCGAGGCGCTGGCATGGCGGCAGGATCTGCTGGAGCGCCTGAAGTCCGCGCCGCGCCAGTTGAACCCCCAACGCGATGCACACGGCTTTCCAGCCGAGCTGAAGCTCACCGATGCGGGCGCGCAGCGCCTGCTGGCGGGCCAGCCGCTGCAGGACGGCGACACCTCGGCGACCTATGCCTCGATGTCGCTGCTGTTCGACGCGCCGCAGGCCGCGCAGCTCACGCTGTGGAACAGCTTCCCGCCCGAGCGCTGGATGCTCAGCCCCTGGAGCCTCGACGCCGAACAGGTGCTGGCCCGCCTCGGCGTGGCAGCGATCCCCGGCATGGTCGCGGTGCTGTCGACCCACCAGGGCAAGGGCCCGCGCATCGCGCTGCTGATGGACACGCCGCTGCTGGTGCCGCGCATGGCGAAGCTGCTGCGGCAAGCGCGTGTGCACCGCAGCGCCGCCGCCGAGTGGATCGCGAAGTTCCCCCGCACGGTGTTGTCGCATGCGCTGCCCGCGGCGTTCTCGGCGCAGCACAGCGCGGAGCGCGACGACGCGCGCTACACGTTGCGCTGGATGGCGGAGCAGGCAGGCGGGCGCACCGCGCTGCTCGAAGCCGCTGCAGCCTATGGCGAGGCGATGACCCAGGCCGCCACCGCGCTGCTCGCCACCGACCCGCTGGACATCCTGCCGGGCGAGATGCCGCCGGTGCCGGCCTTCTGCGAGGTGGCCACGATGCGCCGCCCGCACCTGCTCGCCGGCGGCGCACTCAGCGTTGCCGCCACCGGGCACCTGGTGCGCATGCTGATGATCGGCCAGCCCGATGCGCCCTACCCTGGCGTCGCGCTCGTGCAGGCCGCGTGCACACCCGCGAGCCTGGCCGAGTTCGCCTGGGACCTCCATGAGGCTTGGGCCGGCGCCGGCGCACCCAGCAAGGACGGCTGGGCCTTCCGCACGCT
>NZ_JBFUCB010000844.1:0-2032 GCF_056405435.1 Rhizobacter sp. P1_G5
TTCCTGGCCGGCGTGCTGCTGGCCGAGAGCGAGTACCGGCGCGAGCTCGAGACCGACATCGAACCCTTCAAGGGGCTGCTGCTCGGGCTGTTCTTCATCGCGGTGGGGATGAGCATCGACTTCTCGATCGTGATGCAGCGGCCGCTGCTGATCGCGCTGGTCGTCGGCGGCTTCCTCGGCGTGAAGGCGGTGGTGCTGTGGGCGATGGGCCGCGCGATGCCGCTGCCGAAGGCCGAGCGGCCGGTGTTCATCATCCTGCTGGCGCAGGGCGGCGAGTTCGGCTTCGTGGTGTTCCAGACCGCCACGCAGGCGGGCGTGATCGACGGTCCGACGTCATCGTTGCTGGTGGCGGCGGTGGCCTTGTCGATGCTGCTGACGCCGCTGCTGCTGGTGGCGGCCGACCGCTGGTGGACGCCGACGCTGGCGGGCCAGAAGCGCAGCGACATCCCCGAGATCAGCGAGCAGCAGAACGCGTCGGTGATCATTGCCGGCTTCGGCCGCTACGGGCAGATCGTCGGCCGGATGATGTTCGCCAACGGCCTGACGCCGACGGTGCTGGAGCACGACGCCGAGGCGCTGGAGGCGCTGCGCCGCTTCGGCTGGCCGGTGTTCTACGGCGACGCGACGCGGCTCGACCTGCTGCGCACCGCCGGCGCGGCGACCGCCAAGGTGCTGGTGCTGGCGATCGACGACGTGGAGCAGAGCGTGGAGGTGGCGACGCTGGTGCGCGAGAACTTCCCGCAGCTGACGATCGTCGCGCGGGCGCGCAACGTGCGGCACTACTACCGGCTGCGCGAGCTGGGCGTCACGCTGATCGAGCGCGAGACGCTGGATTCGGCGCTGATGACGGCGCGCAGCACGCTGGAGCTGCTGGGTTGGCAGCCGCACCAGGCGCGCAACCTGGCGCTGCGTTTCCGGCGCCACAGCATCGACCAGCTGGAGGCGATGCGCCCGCATGCGCGCGACCAGGAGCGGCTGATCGCGGTCGCGAAGGAAGGGCGGCAGCAGCTGGAGACGCTGTTCGCGCAGGAGCGCGCCGCGGCGCTGGACCGAAAGCAGCGCGCCGGCTGGGGCGGTGCGGCAGAGAAGCCGGACGAAGAAGCCACGTAGCCCGGATGCCAATCCGGGACTGCATCACTTCAATGCGTCGTACAGCAGCTTCGCCCCGGTCAGGAACATGCCGACATACACCAGCCGATAGAACAGCGTCGGCTCGATCCGCTTCGCAAGCTGGATCCCGATCCACACGCCGACCGGCGCGAACGGCATCAGCACCAGCGAGGTGCCGAGGTTGCGCAGGTCGATCAGCCCGAGGAAGGCGTACGGGATCCACTTCGACAGGTTCACGACCGCGAAGAACGTGGCCATCGTCGCGGTGAAGATCATCGGCGGCAGGCGCAGCGGCAGCACGTAGGCGCTGACCGGCGGCGCGCCCGCATGCGCGACGAAACTGGTGAAGCCCGACGCGATGCCGAGCCCGAAGCCCAGCCAGCGCGGCGGCGGCGGTGCATCGGCGCGCGGAGGGAACAGCAGGCGCTGCGCGAGGAACAGCAGCGTCAGCCCGCCGACGATGCCGGCCACCGTCTTCGGYTGCAGCAGCCCGAACGACAGCGTGCCGAGCACCGTGCCGAGCAGCCCGGCCGGGATCAGCAGCCGGATCAGCGCCTTGTCGCGCTGCTGGAACAGCGCCTTCACGCCGACCGCGTCCATCACCAGCAGCAGCGGCAGCATGATGGCCGCGGCCTGCGGCACCGTGATCGACAAGGCCATCAGCGGCGTCGCGAGCGAGCCGAAGCCGGCGCCGAAGCCGCTCTTGGAGAGGCCCATCAACAGCACGGCGGGGATGGCAGCGGCGTAGAACCAGGGGTCGGTGATCATCGATGCGCATTCTCGGCGCAACGGGGCGGGCTGCGTCGCCCCCCATGCCAGGTGGCCCCCTCTTCGGCTTGCGGACTCAGGTCTCTTTCTTGAATTGCTCCTTCAGCAAACGCAGTTGAGCTCGCTGCTCCTCCAGATGTCTCCGTATATCCAC
>NZ_JBFUCB010000845.1:0-2031 GCF_056405435.1 Rhizobacter sp. P1_G5
GCCCGACACCTTCATGGGCCTGTCCGGTCTCGGCGACCTGGTGCTGACCGCCACCGGCGACCTGTCGCGCAACCGCAAGGTCGGCCTGCTGCTGGCCGACGGCGTGCCGCTGCCGAAGATCCTCGCCGACCTCGGCCATGTGGCCGAAGGGGTCGCGTGCGCCGCGACCGCGCTGCGGCGCGCGCGTTCGTGCTCGATCGACATGCCGATCACCGAGGCGGTGGTCAGCGTGCTCGAAGGGCGCCGCACGCCGGATCAGTCGATCCAGCTCCTGATGATGCGCGACGCGCGCCCCGAAAGCTTCAACGGATGAACCTGAACCGTCGTGATGTGCTGGCCGCCGCTGCGGCCGCGGCGCTGTCGAGCGCCCTGCCGGCGCGTGCGCAGGCCTGGCCTGCCCGCCCGATCCGCCTCGTCGTGCCGTTCCCGCCCGGCAGCTCGCCGGACATCATCGCGCGGCTGCTGGCCGAGCCGCTCGCGCATGCGCTCGGCCAGGCGATCGTCGTCGACAACAAGCCCGGCGCCGGCGGCAACCTGGGCACCGGCGCGGTGGCGAAGGCGGAGCCCGACGGCTACACCTTCCTGTTCACGATCCAGGGGCCGCTGGTGACCGCGCCGCTGCTGTCGAAATCGCTCGGCTACGACCCGCTGAAGGACCTGCTGCCGGTGACGCTGGTCGCGACCTCGCCGAACGTGCTGGTGGTCGACCCGAAGCTCGGCGTCGACACGCTGGCCGATTTCGTGCGCGTCGCGAAGCAGCGCAAGGGCCAGCTGAACTACGGCAGCGTCGGCAACGGCAGCGCCGCGCACCTGGCGATGGAATCGTTCAAGGCGCGCGCCGGCCTCGACATCGTGCACGTGCCCTACCAGGGCTTCCCGCAGGTGGTCAATGCCATCCTGGCCGGCCAGGTGCAGGCCGGCTTCATGGTGCCCGGCATCGCGATCGGGCAGGTGAAGGCCGGCAAGCTGAAGGCGCTGGGCGTCACGACGCTCGGCCGCTTCGGTGCGCTGCCCGACCTGCCGACCTTCGTCGAGCAGGGCTACGCCGGCTTCGAGGCGATCTCGTGGCAGGCGGTGCTGGCGCCGGCCCGCACGCCGCAGCCGGTGATCGATCGGGTGTCGGCCGAGCTGGTGCGCATCATCAAGTCCGACGAGGTGCGCGGCCGGATCCTCGGCCAGTACTTCAGCGCTGCCGGCACCGCGCCCGAGGCGCTGGCGAGCCTGATGAAGTCGGAGCGCGAGCGCTGGGGCAAGGTCATCAAGGCCGCCGGCGTTCAAGCGGAGTAGTCACGCCCCGCCGGCGTAGCCGTTCTGGCGCCACGCCTCGAACACCGCGACCGCGACCGCATTGCTGAGGTTCAGGCTGCGCTGCCCCTCGCGCAGCGGCAGGCGCACGCGCTGCTCCGTGGGAAACGTCTCGCGCAGATCGGCCGGCAGGCCGGCGGTCTCGGAGCCGAACACCAGCCAGTCGCCAGCCTGCCAGGCGACCTCGGCGAACGGCCGGCTGCCGCGCGTCGTGAACGCGAACAGGCGCGCCGGATCCGGCTGTGCAGCGGCGAGGAATTCCAGCCACGAGGCGTGCCGCTTCACCGGCGCGAACTCGTGGTAGTCGAGCCCGGCGCGCCGCAGCAGCCGGTCTTCCATCGAGAACCCGAGCGGCTCGATCAAGTGCAGTGCGCAGCCGGTGTTGGCCGCGAGCCGGATCACGTTGCCGGTGTTCGGCGGGATCTCGGGGTGGACGAGGACGATGTTGAACATGGGCGCGATTGTCGCGGGCCTCAGGCACTCGCCGTGGGCCGCGGCGTGCGCGCGACGACCCAAGTCTCGACGCGCGCCGCGCCGGCCTGCTTCAGCACGCGGGCCAGTTCGGCCAGTGTCGCGCCGCTGGTCATCACGTCGTCGACCAGGGCGACGTGCCGGCCCGCCAGCTCGCCGCGCCGCAGCGGCTCGACGGCGAAGGCGCCGCGCACATTGGCCGCGCGCCGCTCGGGCGGCAGGTCGAGCTGGTGCGCGGTGGCGCGCACCCGCAGC
>NZ_JBFUCB010000846.1:0-2022 GCF_056405435.1 Rhizobacter sp. P1_G5
CCTGCGGCGCGCTGACGCTGGAGCTGTCCTCCGGCGCGTTCTACCTCGACGGCCGCGTGTTCGACGTGACGCCGCGCGAGCAGGCGTTGCTGAAGGCGCTGATCGCGCGGCCCGGCCATGCGCTGCCGAAGGAGAAGCTGTTCCGCGTCGTGTTCCCGATGGAGACCGACATCCAGTTCGAGGCGATCGAGGTGGTGGCCTACCGGCTGCGCAAGAAGCTCGCCGGCTCGGGCGTCTCGCTGATCACGCTGCGCGGCCTGGGCTACCTGCTGCGCTGCGACCCGCCCGACGCCAGCGCATGACACGGCCGGTCCATTCATTGCGGCGCCGGCTGATGGGCTGGATCGTGCTGCCGATCGCCTGCTTCATTGCGTTCGACACGGTCAGCCTCTACCAGCGAGCGCTCGACGCCATCACGCTGGCCTACGACCGCACGCTGCTCAGCTCGGCCCGCAACATCGGCGAGCTGCTGTCGGTCAAGGGCAGCGAGTTGCACGTGGAGCTGCCGTACAACGCGCTGGAGATGCTCGACAACGGCGACGCCCGGATGATGTACCGCGTGAGCGGCTTCAACGGCGAGTTCCTGTCGGGGTACTCCGATTTCCCGGCCTATGCGCGCACGCCGCCGCAGCGCTCGGCGTACGACGCGCTGGTCGATTTCTACGACGGCGAGTTCCGCGGCGAGCCGGTGCGCATCGCCGCGCTCTACCAGCCGGTGGCCAGCTCCGATGCGCGCGGCGTCGCGCTGGTGCAGGTGGCCGAGACGCTGGAGGTGCGGCGGCGCCTGGCGCGGCAGATCCTGATGGACACGCTGGTCCGCCAGGCGCTGCTGATCAGCGTCGTCGTGGCGATCACCTGGTTCGTCGTCGCCCACGCGCTGCGGCCGATCGAGGCGCTGCGCGCGCAGCTCGAATCTCGCAGCGCCCGCGACCTGTCGCCGGTGGCAAGCCCGGACCTRCCGATCGAGATGACACCGCTGCTCGGCGCGGTGAACCAGTTGATGCAGCGATTGCAGCGGCTGCACGACCACCAGCGCCAGTTCGTGCGCGATGCCTCGCACCAGCTGCGCACGCCGCTCGCGGTGCTGAAGACGCAGGTGCAGTCGGCGCTGTGCATGCCGGCCAGCGATGCCCGCGACGCACTGCCGGCGATGCATGCGACGGTCGACCGGGCGATCCGGCTGGCCAACCAGATGCTCGCGCTGGCCAAGGTCGAGCAGGTGCAGGGCCAGGCCGAGCCGGCCACCGCCGACCTGGGAAAGCTAGCGCAAGAGGTGGCGCTCGACCTGTCGCCACTGATCGGCGAGCGCGACCTCGACTTCGAGCTGCAGGCCGCACCGAGCTGGGTGCACGGCCATGAGTGGATGGTGCGGGAGCTGCTGCGCAACCTGTTGCACAACGCGATCCGCGAGACCCCGAAGCGCGGTGAGCTGCTGATGCGGGTCGCGAACGCCGAGCTGCTGATCAGCGACAGCGGCCCGGGCATCGCACCCGAGCTGCGCGACCGGCTGTTCGAGCCGTTCCACACCGGGCACCCGACGCAGGGCAGCGGGCTCGGGCTGTCGATCTGCCGCGAGATCTGCAACTCGGTGGGCGCGACGATCGCGCTGACGAACCGGCAGTTCGCCGGCCGGCTCGCCGGCCTCGATGCGACGGTGCGGTTCCGGCCCGCCAGCGAGCCGCCGCCGGCCTGAATCGTGCCTACACTTGGCGGAATGGCGAACGACAACGACGGCATGCGACTCGACAAGTGGCTGTGGGCCGCCCGCTTCTACAAGACCCGCAGCCTCGCGACGCAGGAGATCGACAAGGGCCGCATCGGCGTGAACGGGCAGGCCGCGAAGCCGTCGCGCGAGCTGAAGCCGGGCGATCGCATCGAGATGCGCCAGGGGCCGGTCACGCTGAGCCTCGTCGTGCGGGGGCTCAGCCACCAGCGCGGGCCGGCGCCGGTCGCGCAGGCGCTGTACGAGGAGACGGCCGACAGCATCGCGCGCCGCGAGGAGGCGGCGAAGCAGCGCAAGCT